>JAHACW010000048.1 GCA_018375675.1 Actinomyces sp.
CCTGCTCTTCCTCGGAGCCGACCTCGGCGCCCGCGCCCCACGCTGCACCGTCGAAGAGGACGCCGTCGAACTCGGCGTCCGCACCCAGAACCTCGAACTGGGAGAGCAGGTCGGAGGAAGCTTTCTCCTCGCGGTTCGCCGCCGCGACGAGGGCGTCCTCTGGGTTCCACATGTCGTCTTCGCTGGCCTCGTCGCGCTTGGGACGGTCCAGCGCGTGGTCGCGTTCGACCTCCATGCCGCCGGCGAGGGTCAGCAGGGGCACGACGGAGGGGATGAAGACGGTGGCCGTCTCGCCGCGGCGCCGGGCACGCACGTATCGGCCGATCGCCTGGGCGAAAAACAGAGGCGTCGAGGCGTTGGTCGCATAGACGCCGACGGCGAGGCGAGGCACGTCGACGCCCTCGGACACCATGCGCACGGCGACCATCCACTTGTCGGTGGAGTCGGCAAACTCGGAAATGCGGTCGGAGGCGTCCGCATCATCGGACAGGACGATCGTGGGAGCCTTGCCGGTGATGAGGCGCAGGTGGCGGGCATAGGCGCGCGCGTGCTCCTGATTGGATGCGATGACGAGGCCGCCCGCGTCGGGCACGGCGCGACGCACCTCTTCGAGGCGCAGATCGGCAGCTCGCAGGACGGCGGGAATCCACTCGCCCTTCGGGTCCAGCGCAGTACGCCAGGCCTGCTTCATCATGTCTTTGGTGAGGGGCTCGCCCAGGCGAGCGCTGACCTCGTCGCCTGCGCTGGTGCGCCAGGCCATCTGCCCCGAGTAGGACATGAACAGGACGGGACGAACGACGCCGTCCTTGAGGGCATCGCCATAACCGTACGTGTAGTCAGCGCGCGAGCGTCGAATGCCTTCCTCGTCCTCCTCGTATGTGACGAAGGGGATCGGAGAGGTGTCCGAGCGGAAGGGCGTACCCGTCAGCGCCAGGCGACGCGTCGCGTCCGTGAAGGCCTCGCGCACGCCGTCGCCCCACGACAGAGAGTCGCCGGCGTGGTGGATCTCGTCGAGGATGACGAGGGTGCGGTAGGCGCGGGTGCGCGCCGCGTGGACGGCCGGGTTGGAGCCAATCTGCGCGTAGGTGACGGCCACGCCGTCGAAGTGGGAGCCGGCAACGCCCTGCGAGTTCGTAAAGTCAGGGTCGATGTGAATGCCGAAGCGCGCCGCGCTCGAGGCCCACTGGCCCTTGAGGTGCTCGGTGGGGCACACGACGGTGAGCTTGTCGACGATGCCGCGGGCGATCAGCTCGGTCGCGAGCGTCAGGGCGAAGGTCGTCTTACCTGCGCCCGGCGTTGCGACCGCCAGGAAGTCGCGCGGGGAGGTCGCCATGTAGCGATCCAAGGCAGCGGCCTGCCAGGCGCGCAGCCTACCAACGGGTGCGCGCCGGGTCGTCTCGCTCACTTGTCGGAGCCCTTTCCGCCGTCGGAGAAGGGCCAGTTACGCCCATTCTTTCCCATCGAGTCGCGCAGTTCCTTGCAGGTGGGGCACACAGGGTACTGCGAGGCGTCGCGGGTGGGGATCCACACCTTGCCGCACAGGGCGACGACGGGCTGTCCCGTCACCATGGACGAGTTCGCCTTGTCCTTGCGCACGAAGTGGGCGAAGCGGTCGCCGTCCCCGCCGGTGCGTTCCTTGCGGGTCTCGGTACGCTCCAGCAGACCGGTCGAGGACGCGGTGGAGGGACCGGAGGGCGCGGAGGGGCCGGTGGGTTCGTCGAGGGCATTACGCATGGGGACCATTGTACGTGCCTGGGGGTCCTTCCAACGGGTGGCACGCGTGCGCCTGGAGCGAAGAAGCGACGCTCACAATAAGGCCCCGGCCTCGCATTGACGAGGCCGGGGCGAAGTCGGGTGGGAACCTATCTCACAGGTGTTCCTTCTCCCAGACCTCCTTGTAGAAGTCTGCGAGCTCGAGCTTGGAGGCGGCAGCCTCGTCGAGGAGCACGGTGACGTCGGGGTGGTGCTGGAGGATGGAGGCGGGCCAGCGCTGGGTGACGCCACCCTCGATCATGGCCTTGACCGCGTCAGCCTTGCCTTCACCCGTGGCGATGAAGATGTGGGCGCGCGAGTCCATGATCGTGCCCAGGCCCTGGGTCACGCAGTGCGTGGGGACCTGGTCGATGTCGCCATCGAAGAAGCGGGCGTTGTCGCGGCGGGTCTGCTCGGTCAGGACACCCACGTGGGTGCGCGACGCGAGGGTGCCGCCGGGCTCGTTGAAGCCGATGTGGCCGTCAGAGCCGATGCCGAGGACCTGGATGTCGATGCCGCCGTCAGCCTTGATGGCCTCGTCGTAGGCGGCAGCGCCCGCCTCGAGGTCATCGCACCAGCCGTCGGGGCCGTGTGCCGCACCCTCGGGCATGTCGACGAGGTCGACGAGGTTGCGGTGGATGAAGTTCGCGTAACCCTCGTAGTGGTCGCGGGGCAGGCCCACGTACTCGTCAAGGTTGTAGGAACGAACCTGGGCAAAGGAGATCTGACCGGCCTCGTAGCGGCGCACGAGCTCCGCGTAGAGCTTGAGCGGCGAGGAGCCGGTGGCCAGGCCGAGCACGAAGTTCGGCTTAGCGCGGTACACCTCAAGGATGCGGTCCGCTGCGAGGGATGCGATCTGATCTTCGTCGTTGAAAATTCCAATTCTCATGTGTTTAACCTTACACTGCTGACGTCGATTTGTCAGACGAATCGATGAAGATTTTTCGAAAACGTGTGAGCTGGGCTATCCGTGCAGGGCAGTGACGATTCGCTCGATCTCCGCCTGATCGGTTCCCGAGGTTCCGGGGGCGCGCATGTGGACCTCTCGAGCTCCCGAGGCAGCCACGACCTCGGCGACGTTGTGAGCGCGCAGGCCGCCCGACACCAGGATGATGATGTCGTCTCCCCCGCGCTCAATGAGGCGGGCGAGGGCGTCCGGCTGCGCGACGGCCGGGTCTCCGCCCGTCGTCAGCACGCGGTCGTACCCGAGTTCCATGAGGACGTCGAGGCCGCGATCCTGGTCCACGACCTGGTCGAAGCCGCGGTGGAAGGTCAAGGGCGCATCCTCGGCGGTGTCGCGCAGGCGCGCGGCCGCGTTCACGTCAATCTGCCCATCGCGGGTAATGACACCGACGACGAAGCCGAGGCGCACCGGCGCTCCACGACCAATCGCAGAGAGGGTCACGATGTCGGAGGCGATGCGGTCGACCTCCTCGCGCGTATGGACGAAGTCGCCGGGACGCGGACGCACGAGCACCTGCACGCCCCCGGCGGGTGCCACCTCGAGGGCGGCGGCCACCTCGTCGAATGCGGGAGTCAGGCCGCCGCACGACAGGTCGGTGCAGATCTCGATGCGATCCGCTCCCCCATCGCGTGCACGGCGCACGCCCACGGCATCTTCCACGCAAATCTCTACAGTTGTCACGGCTGCCACCTCTCGTAGCACGTCGAGCCGCCCACGCGGGCGGCCAGGATCGCGGCGCCCCAGCGACCGCCCGCTCCCCCAAGGGAGGCACGGACGATCTCGGGAGCATCGCGGAATGTCAGCATCGACGCGAATTCCTCTCGCAGCGGCGCCAGTAGGTTCTCACCCGCGTGCGACAGGCCGCCGCCGATGATGATGCGCTCAACGTCGACGGTGAGTGTCATGTGGGTGAGGGATAGCGCGAGTGCACGAACCGCGGTGTTCCACACCTCGGTCGCGACCGGATCCGTACCGATGCCGGCTTCGATAGCCTTCGCACCGATGTCCTCGCCGGTCGCCTGCTCGTAGCGCCTCGCGATGCCCTTCGCCGAAGCGTAGACCTCCAGGCACCCGCGCGACCCGCAGCGGCAGGACTCACCACCGGGGAATACGGGCGCATGCCCGACTTCGCCGGCGCTAAACGTTGCGCCGCTCCACAGGTTGTCCCCGAGCATGAGGGCCACGGAGATGCCGGTACCGATGGGCATCATGAGGAAGGAGGAAGCTCCTCGGCCCGCGCCGAGGAGTCCCTCGGCCAGGCCGGCGGCGCGCCCATCGTGCATAAGTGCGGCGGGCACGCCGGTGGCCTCCTCGACCGCGCGGGCCAGCTGGACGCCGCGTAGCTCAAGGTTCGCCGCGTACACGACGGTCCCGCGCTCCTCATCGACGAGGCCGGGGCAGATCAGGCCGAAACCGACCAATCCCGGATAGGCGCTCGCGAGTCGCGCGCCGATTCGTCCCACCTGCTCGGCCACGGCCTCGCGGTTGGTCGGCTCGTTTCCCTGGGTGAGAATCGTGCCCGACTCGTCGACGATCATCCACTTGATGGATGTGCCGCCGATGTCGATACCCGCGAATACCGGGCCCTGGGAATCCTTGACGGCGCTCATGGTACGACGACCTGCGCATGCAGATCGGGATCTGCCATATCCGGATCGAAGGGGAACATCGGGCGCTCAATCTTGTGGTGACCGAGGCGAATGAGGTCCTGATCGACACCACCGGGGGTCAGCGCCATGAGCCAGCCCTTCTGGGTCTCGTACAGGTCGGGCTCCAGGTAACCGATCTTGACGACGACAACGTCGGCGGTGGTGATATCCACACCGAGCAGCTCGAACTGGCTGTACATCGTGTACTGGTTGCGGTTCGTCGTGATGATGAAGCGCAGGCCGCCCGTGCGTAGCAGCGCGGTGTGGCCACCCATCGGGTCGTCGGCGAGGGCCTCGACCGTGGCGTGGACATTCAACGGACCAGGCTCGCGGGTGTCGATGTGTCCGCCGACCTCGAGGTCGACCTCGGCGCCGACTCCGGCCTCCCACGCGACGGCTGCTGCGGCGGGATCGATGATCGAGGCGTACACGACGTCGAGCGTGGCCTCCTGGACGGGCTTCCACTTCAGCAGGGCCGCGAGCGCGACCGTCACGTCGTCGGCACCGCCGGCGCCCGGGTTGTCGCCGGAGTCGGAGATGAAGAAGGGCTTGGGGCCCTCCTCGGCGGCTGCCAGGCACTCTTCCATGGAGGCAACGGGGGCCACGAACTCGAAGCGGTCGTGCACGTCCCAGAAGTACTGGCCGATACGTTCGGCCTGTTCCTTGACGAGCTCCGCGTCGTCACCCGTGACGACGACCGCGCCCTTGCAGCGCGGCTGGTCGGCCCACGCGAAGCCGATCCAGATCGCTGCATCCAGGATGCCGTCCATCGCTTCGATGGGGTCGATCATCTTGTACAGGGACTTGGCGGGTTCGATGCGGGTCGAGGTCTTCTCGCCCGGCAGCAGGACGGGGACGTGGACGAGGGCCTTGACGGGCTTGGGCTGGCCGTTCAGGAGGCGCATGCCCAGGTTGTAGGCGGCGCGACGGCGCGACTCGAGGGCATCCTCGTGGGGTGCGAGGCGGTAGCAGGTGAGAATGTCGCAGCCGTCGAAGAGGTCCTGGGAGACGTTTCCGTGCAGGTCCATCGAGGCGCTGACCATGGGTTCGGGGCCGATGACGCCGCGGATGGCGTTGATGAGGTCACCCTCGGCGTCGTCCATGCCCTGGACGCTCATGGCGCCGTGGATGTCGAAGAAGAGGCCGTCGAGGGGGCCGGCGGCGGCGAGGCCCTCGAGGATCTCAGCCTTCCAGGCGTCGTAGGCGCCGCGCTCGACGACGCCGCCGGGCAGGGCGCGCGAGTGCAGGACGGGGATCCACTCGATCTGGGTGGCCCAGTCCTCGTCGCGCCAGTAGAAGCGGTCCATCAGTTCCTCGCCGCGGGTGACGATGAAGTCGTCGGCGGTCGAGATGTAGGGGGTGAACGTCGAGGATTCGATGTGGATGCCGGCAACCGCGATGCGGGGCTTGGTCATGAGCGATTCTCCTTTGAGATCTTCGAGGGGGTGAGTGTCGAGAGCCCCCAGAGCGCCGCTTCGCGCCCTGATCGAGACGATTCGATCACGAGGTGTTCCATGATCGAGGGGAGGCAGGACTGGTGGAGTGCGGCGCGCACTCCGGCGGTGAAGGCATCGACGGCGGAAAGTGCTCCGCCGACAATGACTCCCTGGGGAGCTAGGAAGGACACGAGGTGGGCGACGCAGTGGCCCAGGAGGGTGCCCGCCTGGCGGATGGCCGTCGCAACTTCGGGAATACCGTCACGTGCGGCGGCCAGAAGCTGTGCGTTGTTCTCATAGACGAGGCCTGCTGCGGCCAGGTCTGCTCGGATCGAGTCGGCGGACGCGATCGTTTCGAGGCATCCGACATTGCCACACTTGCAGGGGCGGCCCGCGGCGGCCTCAACGGGGATGTGCGAGATGTCCCCGGCCAGTCCCCCCTGCCCCACCTGCGGCACGCCGTCGACGAGGTAGGCACCGCCGATGGCGGAGCCAGCCTTGACGTAGATCAGCGTGTCGATGGGGGTCACGCCCTGGAGACGACGCCGGTACACGGATTCGCCGATGGCTCCCGCGCGCGCGTCGTTTTCGATGAGGGCGGGCAGGCCGCACTGCTCGGTGACGGCCTCGGCGACGTTGACGCCGTCCCACCCGGGCATGCGGGCGGGGCGGATCACGCGAGAGCGCTCCGCGTCCACGGGACCAGGAACCGCCAGGGCAATGCCACCGACCCGCACGCCGGCAGCTTCTTCCTGGCGGGACACCTCGTCCATGACAGCGTCGAGCACCACCTGCGGACCTTCCGCGATGTCGATAAGGAGGCTCGAGGCCTGCCCGACTCCGCGGGTGGGGTCCGTCAGTGCGACGAGGCCGTGGTGGGCTCCCAGCTCGACGAGGGCGAGTGCTCCGGCGCCGTCGGAGGTGACGAGGCGGCGCGCGCGCCGCCCACCCGTGGAAACAGAGTGTTCCGCTTCCGCGATGACCCCGGCTTCGACGAGGCGAGACACAGCGGCCGACACCGTTGATGGTGCGAGGCCCGTTTGCTTGACAATCGCGGGCCTGGTGTCTGCTTGACCGGACCCAATCAGCGTCAGGACGGTCTCGTCGACATCATGCGTGGCCATGACACCTCCTCTAAGTACGTATGCAGTAACTACAACGTTACACTGCGCTCATCGTTGAGAACATGATTCATTATGCCCCACCGAAGAAAGTCTGACACTTCTTTCGCCGAAATATCTTGTTATTTTTTCGTAACATTCCACATTTTGGCCAAAGTGGCAACATTCGCCGACAAACTGTCATATGATTAACGTCATCTGACAGGGTTGTCATCCGTCAGTGTCCCCGATCAACGTTGATTTGGAGCAGTCATGAACCTTAGAAAGAAGCGGTGGATGGTCACCGGCGCGGCCCTCGCAATGGTCGCCTCCCTGGGCCTGTCCGCCTGTGGTGGCGGCAGCAGCAGCAGCGGCAGCGGCGGCCAGGCAGCCAACTCGGAAACCGGAAAGAACGAGGTCACGATGGCCTCGCGTACCCCCAACTGGATCTTCCCGGTCTCCGCAAAGGGCTACACGCAGGGCGAGAACGGCCAGTTCATCCAGGCGATGTACCGCCCGCTCTTCGCCTACAAGTCCACCTCTGATACCCCCTACAAGATCAACCTCCCCAAGTCCCTGGGCACCGTTCCCGAGGTCTCTGAGGACGGCCTGACCTTCACCATCAAGCTGCGCGACGACGCCAAGTGGTCCGACGGCACGCCCGTCACCACCCGCGACGTTGAGTTCTGGTGGAACCTCGTCACCAACAACAAGGACGAATGGGCCTCCTACAAGAAGGGCTTCTTCCCCGATGGTGCCGACCTGAAGATCGTCGACGAGCACACCTTCACCATCACCACCGAGACCAAGTTCGCCCCGGCCTGGTTCATTGACAACCAGATCAACAAGGTCGCTCTGCTCCCCCAGCACGCGTGGGACAAGACCAGCGCCGACGAGGCCGTCTCCGACCTCGACCGCACCCCCGAGGGCGCGAAGGCCGTCTTCGCCTACCTGCAGGGCGAGGCCAAGAACCTGTCCTCCTACGCCACCAACCCGCTGTGGCAGACGGTGAACGGTCCCTGGAAGCTCAAGGAATTCACCCCCGACCAGGGCCTGACGCTCGTCCCCAACGAGAACTACTGGGGCGAGGACAAGCCCAAGATCGACGCGCTGATCTACAAGGCATTCACGGGTGACGACGCCGAGTTCAACTCCGTGCGTTCGGGTTCCATCGACTTCGGTTACATCCCGGCCGCGCAGTACAACCAGCGCAAGGCCGTCGAGGACAAGGGCTACAACGTCTTCCTGTGGCCCGGCAACTCCATCACCTACCTGGCCCTGAACTTTGCTCCCCAGGCCCCCGGCTCGAAGTTCATCAACCAGAAGTACATCCGCCAGGCGATGCAGCAGCTCATTGACCAGCCGACCCTGTCTGAGAAGATCTGGTCCGGCACCGCTTCCCCGACCTGTGGCCCCGTCCCGATGGCTGCAGAGAAGACCGGCACCACCGAGGGCTGCGTCTACAAGTTCGATCCGGATGCCGCCAAGAAGCTCCTTGAGGACCACGGCTGGAAGGTCGTGCCCGACGGCGAAACCACCTGCGAGAACCCCGGCACCGGCGCCAACCAGTGTGGCGAGGGCATCGCGGCCGGCGACAAGCTGAGCTTCAAGCTTGTCTCCCAGTCGGGCTTCGTCTCCACGCACCAGATGTTCGAGGAGATCATCTCCCAGTTCGGCAAGCTCGGCATCAAGATCGACATGAACGAGGTCCCCGACTCGGTCGGCGCCTCGCAGGCATGTGACGACGAGACCCCCTGCACCTGGGACCTGTCCTTCTTCGGATCCCAGACCTCGTGGGGCTTCCCGATCTACGCCTCCGGCGAGCGCCTCTTCGCCTCTGATGCTCCCGTCAACCTCGGCCAGTACAAGAACCCCGAGGCTGACAAGCTCATCGAAGAGTCGACCCGCTCCTCCGAGCCCAACGCTCTCCAGGCATACAACGACTACCTCGCGGAGGACCTCCCCGTTCTGTGGATGCCCAACCCGTACTACCAGATCACCGCGGTGAAGAAGACGCTCGACCTGGGCGAACTCGACGCCACCGGCGACACCTGGCCCGAGGATTGGTCGTGGTCGACCGAAGGTAAGTAAACCTTCGCCTTGACGCCTCACGGGGCAGGCGCCCGCACCCGCACATGCGGGCGCCTGCCCCCTTACTGTGGAGTTCGCAATGTTCCAATTCATCCTCAAACGCCTCGGCCAGGCAGTCGTCGTTGTTTTCCTGGTCACCATCATCACCTTCATCCTCCTCCAGTCCCAGCCGGGCGGCGCAGCCCGAGCGGCACTCGGTAAGGATGCGACCCAAGAACAGCTCGCGGCCTTCGACCACGAAAACGGATACGACCGGCCCATCCCCGAGCAATACGTCAACTACCTGAACAAAATTGCGCACGGCGACTTCGGCTACTCCTACCAGCACAACCAGTCTGTGAACGACCTGCTGGCAGCCCGCCTGCCGCGCACCATCTTCCTGTCTCTCCTGTCCACCATCCTGGCTCTCATCGTCGCGATCCCCCTGGGCGTGTGGCAGGCCGTCAAGAGAAATAAAGCACCCGATTACATCGTGACGATCGCGTGTCTGCTCGCCTACTCGACGCCGATCTTCTTCGCGGGCCTGCTCCTCATCGTCCTCTTCTCCCAGGTATGGCCGATCCTGCCCAACGATGCTCCGCAGGGCGAGGCCCTGTCGGTCATGTGGGAACAGTGGGATCACCTCGTCCTGCCCGTGTGCGCCCTGTCGATCGGCACGATCGCCGCCTACGCGCGCTACGTGCGCTCCTCGATGGTCGATAACCTCAACGAGCAGTATGTCCGTACCGCCCGCGCAAAGGGCCTGTCGGAGTTCCGCGTCGTCTTCGTGCACACGCTGCGCAACGCCATGTTCCCCGTCATCACGATGATCGGCCTGTACATCCCCGCGATGTTCTGTGGCGCCCTCGTCATCGAGACGCTCTTCAACTTCAACGGCATGGGCTACATGTACTACCAGGCGACCGGCAGGCGCGACTACCCGATTCTCCTCGGCGTGGCCCTGATCGTCTCCTTCGCGACCGTCATCGGCGCGCTCCTGGCAGACTTCCTCTACGCCCTCGCTGATCCCCGTATCCGACTGGCAGGACGTGCCAAATGACCACCGCAACAGCACCCATCGCCGCGCCGGCCAAGGCGCGCACCGCCCGCAAGTCGACGAAGCTGCAGGGCCTGCAGGTCTTCATGGAGAACAAACTCGCCGTCTTCGGCGTGTGCCTGATCCTGATCCTGATGGTCTTCTCGTTCATCGGTCCCATGTTCTACGTGACCGACCAGATCCACACGGACCTGTCGAACTCGGCGCTGGCTCCCTCCTCCGAGCACCCGCTCGGCACCGACATGGTCGGTTACGACCAGCTCGGACGCCTCATGAAGGGTGGCCAGACCTCGATCATCGTCGGCCTGTTCGCCGGTATCTTCGCCACCACGATCGGCACGCTGTACGGCGCGATCGCAGGCTTCGTGGGCGGCTGGATCGACGCGATCATGATGCGCCTCGTTGACGCGCTCATGTCCGTGCCCGTCCTGTTCCTCTTCATGCTGATCGCCACGATGATCCCGCCGACCGTCCCGGTCCTCATCATCATCATGTCAGCCCTGTCCTGGCTGGGTACGTCCCGATTGATTCGAGGCGAGGCCCTGTCCCTGCGCACGCGCGAGTACGTCGTCGCGATGCGCGGCATGGGCGGCTCGATGCCCCGAGCGATCCGGACGCACATCGTCCGAAACACGATCGGCACCGTCATCGTCAACGCGACCTTCCAGGTCGCAGACGCCGTCCTCTACGTCGCCTACCTGTCGTTCCTCGGCCTGGGCGCGCAGCCTCCCGCCACTGACTGGGGAGCCATGCTCTCCAACAGCCAGTCCCACGTCTACTCGGGCAACTGGTGGCTGCTCTACCCTCCGGGCGTCCTCATCATCCTGCTGGTCCTGTCGTTCAACTTCATCGGCGACGGCCTGCGTGACGCCTTCGAAGTTCGACTGCGCAAGAGGTGAGCACTGAACTATGAATACTCCACTCCTTCAGATCAAAGATCTGCACACCGATATTGAGATCCGCAACGGCGTGGTTCGCGCCCTCTCGGGTGTCGACCTGCACGTGAACCCGGGCGAGACCCTGGGCATCGTGGGCGAGTCCGGATCGGGCAAGACCATGACGGCTCTGTCCCTCATGGGCCTCCTGCCCCAGGGCGGCAAGGTCTCCTCCGGCTCGATCATCCTCGACGGCCAGGACCTGACGAAGATGCCGCTGCACTTGAAGCGCAAGATGCGTGGAACCAAGGTCGGCATGATCTTCCAGGATCCGCTCACCTCCCTGAACCCGACCATGAAAATCGGTCTTCAGGTGTGCGAGCCGCTGCGCGTGCACGAGAAGCTCTCGAAGAGGGCAGCCCTCGCGCGTGCCGTCGAGATCCTCAAGCGCGTCGGCATGCCTCGTCCCGAGGTGGTCATCAACAACTACCCGCACCAGCTCTCGGGCGGTATGCGTCAGCGCGTCATGATCGCCATGGCCCTCGTGTGCAAGCCGCGCATCCTCATCGCGGACGAGCCCACGACGGCCCTGGACGTGACGACGCAGATGCAGATCCTCGACCTCATCGACGAGCTGCGTGACGAGTACAAGATGGGCGTCATCCTCATCACCCACGACCTGGGTGTCGTGGCCGGTCACACCGACCGTGTCGCCGTCATGTACGCCGGCCGCATCGTCGAGACCGCGCCGACGAAGACGCTGTTCACCGAGCCGAAGCACCGCTACACGAGCTCGCTGATGGCGGCTCTGCCCGAGCGCGCCCTTGCGGCCGGTACGAAGCTCTTCTCGATCCCCGGCGCTCCCCCGTCGCTGACCAACCTGCCGAAGGGCTGCCGCTTCGCGGCCCGCTGCCTGTGGGCCACCGACGAGTGCCGCGCCGGCTACCCGGAACTGAACGGGGACGAGAACCACACCTTCTCCTGCTTCCACCCGGTCCAGGAGGGCGACGAGTCCCCCGCGGTCCTCCAGGCCATGATGGATTCCGGCAAGGCCGAGGACGCGGTCGACTCCACCGGGCAGATCTCCCACGAGGTGCTGCTCGACGTCAAGGAGGCCTCGCGCGTGTACGAGTCGGCAGGCTCCGGCTTCTTCAAGCGCGATAAGGGTGTCGTTTCCGCCGTCGACCGTGTGTCCATCACGGTCAACAAGGGCGAGACCTACGGCCTCGTCGGCGAGTCCGGCTGCGGCAAGTCGACCGTTGGCCGCCTCATCGCCGGCCTCGAGAGCCCGTCGGGCGGCGCCATCGAACTCGATGGACGCGACCTGGCTAAGCTCAAGGGACGCGACGCAGTACGCATCCACCGCGACGTGCAGATGATGTTCCAGGACTCCTACGCGGCAATGGACCCGCGCATGCGCATCGACCAGATCCTGGCCGAGCCCATGAGCATCCAGAAGACCGGCAACGCTCGCCAGATCGCCGAGCGCATCATGGAGATCCTCGAGCAGGTCGGCCTCACCGAGGAGATCCTGGACCGCTACCCGCACGAGTTCTCGGGCGGACAGCTCCAGCGCATCGGCTTCGCTCGCTCGCTGACCCTGGCTCCCGACCTGATCGTGGCGGATGAGCCCGTCTCGGCGCTCGATGTCTCCGTCCAGGCGCAGGTCCTGAACCTCATGAAGGACCTGCAGCAGGAGTTGGGCCTGTCCTACCTGTTCATCAGCCACGACCTGGCGGTCGTTCAGTACATGGCCGATCGCATCGGCGTCATGTACCTGGGCCGCATCGTCGAGGAGGGCCCCGCTCACGAGGTCGTCAAGAACCCGAAGCACCCCTACACGAAGGCACTCATCGACTCGATCCCCGTGCCGGACCCCGAGTTCCAGCACGACGAGAGTGCCATCAAGCTCACCGGCGAACCGCCGAGCGCCGTCAACCCGCCCGAGGGTTGCCGCTTCCGCCCGCGCTGCCCGTTCGCTGGCGAGGAGTGCAAGGTGCAGCCCATGCTCACGGATGAGACGCACCGCGTGGCGTGCCACCACCCGCTCCTGACGCTGAGCGTCAAGGAAGAGGTGAACGCCTAACACACACGTTCATGCGAACTCCATGCGTTGCCCCGGCCCGCTGATGCGAGCCGGGGCAACGTTATGCGTGACAGCCACATCGTCGGGCCGCTATGCGCGTCTGAGGGGCGCAGGGCTGCGTCGCCCTCCTAAACCCACCACTGCCCCATCACGGCGCGTTGGGTTATAGGACAAAACGTGCTGGTGGAGGTTCGGTCCCGCGCATCGTCGAGGGCGGGGCGTCAGGCTAGCGCACTCGCGCCGCTGCGCCTCAGACAGGATGCGCCCCAGCGCGAAGATTCCACCTGATCGGGAGCATTCAACCCGTTAGGGAAGATTCCACCCGATCAGAAGGGGTTGAATCTTCCCAATCGGGTGTAACACCCCATCGGGCACAAGCGTCGTCGCGGAGCTGGCCGCTCGGACCTCCCCCGTCATTGCTGGCGACACCCTCACGCCGTTTATCGGCACCCTGCCGGGCAGTCATGCACCAGTGAGGGAATATGACACCAGGGGTAATGGCGGGGGTTTTGCAGCATTAGGAGCCTCCCTTCGGCGTGTCGCCGGCGTGTCGTGTCCCTAATGGTGCATTTCCCCCGTTTGGTGGCGGTGAGATCACGGCTCAGAGTGGCAAGGCGCCCAATCGCAGACCACCTCGGTGAAAAACACTGAAAACGGGGTGTTGCGGCTGAGATGGTCCGCGTTTTGGACACAACGGTGCCTGGCCTGGTGTGTTGGTCGCACGCGAACCACTGAATATGCGCGTCAACCCCTTGATACGCACGTAAACCCGCTAATTGGCGCGTTAACCCTCTCATGTGAGCGCGGGCGGGGCTGCCCAGGCCCGTAGAAACGCGTGTGGGGCACGACCACTCGGTCGTGCCCCACAGGCTATTCGCTAGTATCAGCGCGTCACTTGGAGACGGCCTTCTTCAGCGTGGAGCCAGCGGAGAGCTTCACACCGTAGCCAGCGGGGATCTTGATCTCTTCGCCGGTGCGGGGGTTACGGCCGGTGCGGGCGGCGCGCTCAACACGCTCGACGGAGAGCAGACCGGTCACCTTGACGGCCTCGCCCTTAGCCAGGGACTCAACGAGGACGGCCTGGAAGGCGGCCAGGGCCTCGTCGGCCTTCGCCTTGGTCAGGTCGGCGCGTTCGGCAATCTGAGCGACAAGCTCGGTACGGTTCACGGACATTGAGAAACCTCATTCCTGTTCGTTCTTGGTTACCACTGTCGTGGCCACGAATGACACACTACGAAATCTTTGGCGATTTTGCCGACTTTAGGGCCAGATTTCGCGGATTTCACGAAAATATCTCGTTTTTTTGCTCAAAAACCGTCAATTCTGTGCGACAGGTCACTCAAACTTGCCGAGTGGTTGCAATTCTGCGGAACTCAAATGCGTCGCCACCGGCACGTTTTTCGGTAACAGGAACTGTGCCCCGCGCCGAGAGTTCACCCCTCTCATTAGACCTGACAAACACGGTTGCCCACGCGCATATAGACCCCCTGGGCATACACGAGGGCGGGGAGCGACCGCATGGCCACTCCCCGCCCTCGTGGGGTTCTACGCGTTCCCTCAGGCCGAGGCGCGCTGCTTGTTCCAGACGTCGAAGGCGACGGCCAGGAGCAGGACGGCTCCCTTGACGATCTGCTGGGTGGAGGTGGAGGCACCCATAAGCTGCATGCCGTTGGACATGACGGCCATGATGAGGCCACCGATGAGGGCGCCGGACAGACGTCCGATACCGCCGGTCGTCGACGCACCACCAATGAAGCAGGCGGCGATGGCGTCGAGCTCGAACATGTTACCCGCAGAGGGCTGCGCGCCGTTCATACGAGCCGAGTAGACGACGCCCGCAACGCCCGCGAGGAAGCCCATGTTGACGTAGCACCAGAAGGTGACCTTCTTGACGTTGATACCCGACAGGGCGGCGGCTGACTTGTTGCCACCGATCGCATACACGTCGCGGCCAAACATCGTCGAAGAGGCGAGGGTTCCGAAGACAAGCACGAGGATCGCCAGGAGGATCAGCACGATGGGCAGGCCGCGCTCGGTGGAGAGCTTGTAGGCGAACCACATGACGACGACGGCAGTGAGCACGATCTTCGCAACGAAGAGCCACATCGCCTCGACGGCCTGGTTGTAGGAGATGCGCGCACGGCGGGTGCGCACCTGCTGATAGGCGAAGCCCGCCACGCCGATACCGAAGATCACCAGGGTGAAAACGTCGAAGCCATTACCGCCCAGGAGACCGTTGAGGAAGCCGTTGGCGATGTTGTAGTAGCCCTTGGGGAAGGGCGACAGCGAGACGTTGTCGAGAACCTGGTAGGTCAGGCCGCGGAAGAGGAGCATGCCGGCCAGGGTGACGATGAAGCCGGGGATGCCCACGTAGGCGACCCAGAAACCCTGGAACGCGCCGATCAGGATACCCATGACGAGGGCGGCGACGACGCCGACCCACCAGGGGTAGCCCTGCTTGATGACGAGAACACCACTGAGCGCACCGGTCACGGCCACGACCGAGCCGACGGAAAGGTCGATCTGGGCCAGGACGATGACGAAGAGCATGCCGATCGCGAGGATCAGGATATAGGAGTACTGCAGGACGATGTTCGTCAGGTTGCCCGACGAGAGGAAGGTGTCGGGATTGAACGCCCAAAAGAGGACGACGATGGCGATGAACGCGATGAAGATGCCGCCCTGACGCAGGTTGGCCTTCAGCGTGTCAACCAGGCTGATTTCGGCGGTCATTTCTGGTCCTCCCTTGCGGGTTCGATAGTCATGAGTTCCATGAGGTTTTCCTGGGTGGCGTCTTCGGCCTTTACCTCGCCGGTGATACGGCCGTACGCCAGGGTGTAGATGCGGTCCGAGACGCCGAGGACTTCCTCGAGTTCGGAGGAGATGACGATGACGGCCTTGCCTTCTTCGACCATCTTGTTGATGAGTGTGTAGATCTCGAACTTCGCGCCAACGTCAATGCCGCGCGTGGGTTCGTCAAGAATGAGGACGTCTGCGTCCGTGTAGAGCCACTTGGACAGAACGACCTTCTGCTGGTTGCCACCCGACAGGGAGCCGGTCTTTTGGAGGACCGAGTGGGAGCGGATGTTCATTCGATCCTTGTAGTCGGCGGCGACGGCCAGTTCCTTATGTCCATCGACGAGGCCTCGGCGTGAGAGCTTGAACAGGCCAGCGGTGGCCACGTTGTGCCGGATGTCGTCGATGAGGTTCAGGCCGTACTGCTTGCGATCCTCAGTCGCGTAGGCAATGCCATTCTTGATTGCGTCCGAGACGGACTTGACCGTGATCTCTTTGCCGTCCTTGAAGAGCTTGCCCGAGATACGCGAACCGAAGGAACGACCAAAAATACTCATCGCAAGCTCAGTACGTCCGGCACCCATGAGGCCGGCAATGCCGACGACCTCGCCATGACGCACATTGAAGGAAGCACCGGAGATCACGACGCGCCCAGCCTGGGTCGGGTGATAGACGGTCCAGTCTTCCACGCGGAAGACCTCCTCGCCGATCTCCACGTTGCGCTCGGGGTAGCGCTGAGTGAGGTCGCGGCCCACCATGAGCGAGATGATCTTGCCCTGCGTGGACGCAGGGTCCTTCATGTCGATCGTCTCGATGGTCTGACCGTCACGCAGGATCGTCGTGCGGTCAGCGATCTCGGCAATCTCTCCAAGCTTGTGGGAGATGATGACGATGGCGACGCCCTGGTCGCGCAGGCTGCGCACGAGGTCGAGGAGCTGGGCCGAGTCGTTATCGTTGAGGGCGGCGGTGGGCTCGTCCAGGATCAGCAGGCGCACGTCCTTGGACAGCGCCTTTCCGATCTCGATGAGCTGCTGCTTGCCCACACCGAGCGTACCGACCTGGGTCGTCACGTTTTCCTTCAGGCCGACCTTTGCCAGGACCTTTTCGGCACGGTGGTTGACCTCATGCCAGTCGATGAGGCCGAGCTTGCGGGGCTTCTCAGCACCCAGGAAGATGTTCTCTGCGATCGACAGATAGGGGACGAGGGCCAGCTCCTGGTGAATGATGCCAATGCCGAGCGCCTCAGAGTCCTTGATGGAGCGGAATTGGACTTCCTTGCCATCGAAGATGATGGTGCCGTCGTACTGCCCGTGGGGGTAGACGCCGGAAAGAACCTTCATAAGGGTGGACTTGCCGGCACCGTTTTCGCCGCACAGGGCGTGGACTTCGCCGGGGCGGACATCAAGGTTGACATGCTTGAGGACGGGCACGCCATTGAAACCCTTGTC
>JAHACW010000049.1 GCA_018375675.1 Actinomyces sp.
GGAACGTCCCACGTCAGGTCGAACTCGTAGGTGGCGTGACCCTTCTCGTCGACGGCCGCGTGGGCGACCGTCGTGAACTCGGCGCCGTCGCTGCCGGGCGTCAGGGTGACACCGGCGGCCTCGGCATGGGCGCGCACCTTGTCGCCACGAGCGTCGCGGGCGAACCAGGTCGCCAGCTCGGACTCGTGACCCAGCCGGGTGAGGCCGGCTGCGACGTTGAGCATCGATCCCCCGACAACCTCGACGGGTTCACTGTGTGGGCGGGTGATCTCATCGATGAGAGCTTCCCCGATGTTCACGATTCTAGTCATTCGTCAACCCCAGTTTCTCTTCCATTTCTTCGAGCGGAATGCCCTTGGTTTCGGGCATCACCTTCAGGACCCAGAATAGCTGACCGACCATCGCGAGGAAGAAGATTCCAAAAGCGCAGCCACCACCGAGTTTATCGGTGAGCACGGGGAAGGCATAGGTGGTAATGAAGGCGAACACCCAGTGCGTGAGCGAGCCCAGCGACTGGCCACGCGCGCGCACGCGGTTCGGGAAGATCTCGGAGATGAAGACCCAGATGACCGATCCCTGACCGAAGGCGTGGGAGGCGATGAAGCCGAGCAGGCCAAGGAGAATGAGCCACACGGGGGCGGCGCTGCCCTCCTGGAAGACGCCGCCCTCGTATGCGAACATCATGCCAGCGAGGAAGCCGAGGGAGATCAGGTAGCCGATCGATCCGACAATCATGAGCTGGCGGCGGCCGAGCTTGTCGATGACGGTCAGGGCGGCCATGGTGGCGATCAGGTTCATGAGGCCGACGATGACGGAGCCGATGTAGGGGAAGGCGTCACCCAGCACGGCGGCGCCGCCCGCGAGCTTCATGACCTTGGGCGCGTAGTAGAGGATCGCGTTGATGCCGGAGAGCTGGTTGAACATCGCGATGCAGAAGGCCATGAGGATGACCTTGCGGTAGCGACGCGTGAAGAAGGCGACCTTGCCGCCTGCGGCGTCCTCGGCGATCTGCGCCTTCATCTCGCCGATCTGCTCGTCGCATTCGGCTTGAGAGGCGGTGAGACGCTCGGAAATCTCCACGGCGCGTTCCTCGTGCCCGTGGGCGAGCAGCCAACGCGGCGTCTCGGGGACGGTGGCTAGGAAGATCAGGAAGAAGACGGCGGGCACGGCCATGACGCCGAGCATCCAGCGCCACGCGGTGTCTTCGTGCGCAATTTCGCGGATGACCGCGTTGGAGGCGTAGGCCAGGAGGATACCGAAGACGATGTTGAACTGGACCAGGCCGACCAGCCGTCCGCGCACGCGGGCGGGGGCGATTTCGGCGGTGTAGATGGGAGCGACCACGGAGGACAGGCCGACGCCGACGCCGCCCAGGAAGCGGAAGATCATGAAGAAGGTGATCGGGAAGGCGGACGAGGCCGAGACCGTGCCGTCAGCAGCTGTCACCAGGGTAGGCACAGGCGCCAGGGCAGTGGCCAGCGCGCCCACGCCGAAGAGAATGCCGATCCAGAAGAGGACGGGTTTACGGCCAAAGCGGTCGGCCAGGTTACCGGCGATGATTGCACCGAGAATCGTGCCGATGGTTGCGATGGCAACAATCATGCCCTCCCCCACGGAGGAGAGCGCGTAGAGCTCGGTGAGCTTTTCTTCCGCACCGGAGATGACGGCGGTGTCAAAACCGAAGAGCAGGCCGCCGAGGGAGGCGACGATGGCGCTTCGAATGACCAGGGGCGGAATGGATCGAGATGGTGCTGACGACTTCGTAGTCATGCTGGCTCCGCACTGTGAAGATGGGACGCGGGTGGCGCCGAGGCCGCTCGTGGCCTCTGCTGGGATCCTAAGAATTTAATTGGTCGGACGATTAGGACCTAGGGAGCGGTTATATGAAAACTAAAAAGATAACAGGAAGAACAGCGCCCACGAGAAAAGAAAAAGTAACGACGGTAACACAAGGGGATGCGCGGAAACGTCCACCATGCGAAACGACAGTCAGATCTCGATGGCGTAGAGCCTGGTCTGTCCCACCGTGCGGAAGCCGAGGTAGTCATAGATGGCGAGAGCACCGGTGTGGTTAGCAGACCCCACGCCCGTGCCCGCGCGATCCATGCCGTCGCGCTTCTGCGCCCACATCGACGCCAGGATCAGGCCATCCGCAACGCGGCTCTCACGCCACTGGGACAGGACACCCAGCTGGTCGATGTACCCCTCGCGCCAGCCCAGAGCCGCCCAGTCCTGCTCGTAACGCGATGCCAGCAGGAAGCCAGCAACACGGGGACGATCGCCCGTGCGGTCGACGGCGACGAACGACCATTCAGGAGCGAAGGCCGTGCGCCCCTGCATCCACTGCTCCTGGGTGAGCGGGGGCCGACCCCACTCGGACTCGTTAAGGCGGTTCGCCGCGCGCAGGGCGGGTTCCTCCCACTGGGGGCCCCAGGCCTCGATGCTCATGTACGAGCCCAGGTCAGGAACCGGCAGAAGACCCTCCAAGGACGCGCGGAGCTCGTAGTAGGTGCGCGTCCAGCGGAAGCCGTGCACCTTTAGCTGCGCCTCGAGGTCATCCTGGCCGGTCTCGACGTGACAGGTGATCTGAGCGGGAGCCTCCCCCTCGACCTCGGCCAGCATCTGGCGGGCAGTTCCCTCCTGCCAGTCGACGATCGCGTTGCCGAGGCCGATACGCCGAAAGTCGGGGTCCACTCCCCCGACGCACACACACTCCACTCGCCCAGGGAAACGCAGGACCACCTGAGCAAAGGCGACGATGCGACCCGCAGCGATGCCCTTGCGAGCAATCCCGACGAGGCCTCGCCACTGCGAGGCGCCCGAGAGCATCTCCTCGACCTCGTCCGGGCTGGTGCGATACGGCGGGTTATCGCGGGCCTCCATGCGGGCGAAAAGAGCGGATAGACCATCGTGGTGGGCAGCCGTCAACGACTCCCATTCGATCCCATGATGTTCGCCCGGGAAGGGGACGAACTCGGGGGCATTTGCTCGCTGCGCGAGAGGAATGCTCATGCTCGCCTCCTTCCGTCTCTACTGGTCGATCGTGTAGTAAACCTCAGCGGCCTCATCCACGAAGCCCAGGTGTTCGTAAATCTTATGCGCTCCGTCCGGGCTCGACATGTCAACGTCGAGGCCAATGCGCGACGCGCCAGACGCGGACGCTGCGGCGACGGCGTGCCCAACGAGGGCACTCGCAATGGAGCGTCCGCGGTGTGCCTCGGCAACACCGAGCAGGTAGATGTACGCCTCGGAGCGACCCGTGGCCACCCAGCGCTGCGCGGGACGCCCAGTGATCGCGTAGCCGACGACCTCACCCTGCGCGTCCACGGCCACGAACGACCAGCGCGGGTCGAAGTGATTCATCGCGTCGTCCCACCACAGGGCACGCAACGGCGAACGGAACGCCTGCTGGAAGGCTTCCATGTGGATGGCACGGATCTGCTCCTGCGGAACCTCGTTCCACGGCAGGACGCGGTATCCGTGACGCGCGGGCACGGGCACCTCGCCGCCGGCCAGGTCGCGGTACATGACCTGATACGTGCGCTTGGCGAAGAAGCCGGCCGCGATGTAGAGGCGGCGACGATCGGTCATGTGCGCGTCGACGAGGTTCGAGATCGACGCGGGTACCTCGGACTCGGCGCCGAAAGCTTCGACGAGCATCTGCCGGGCGCGACCATCCTGCCAGTAGAGCAGAGCACGGCCCACGCCTCGGCCACGCCAGTGCGGGTGGATGAAGGCGCTGACGACGGCGGTCGCGGCCTCGTGAATGCCGCACAGGACGCGCACGGACGCCACCGCGCAAATGTTTCGCTTCGCGTCCAGGCCGACGATCGTGTCGACCCAGTCACGCCCGTTCTTACCCTCCATCATGTCCGCGATGTCGTCGACGGAGGTGCGCCGAATGGCGTTGTCGTCGTCTTCGATCAGGGAGATAAGCGCGTACACGGCGGGGGCATCGCGGCCGATCATGGGCCGCCAGCGCAACCCGAGATGATTGCCCGGGTACGGGACGGACCCGGGCGGCGTGAGTCGCTGCGCAAGTCCTGTCATGGCAGATATCCTACCGGCAATTCGGGCCTTTAGTCACACTGGCGCTTGACATTTGGTCAACACGCGTGAACGTTTGTGCAGCGCGCGGGGATTTTTGCCCGCGATTACGCGTCGATGCGCGTACGATCCAGCCCCGCAGACTCCTCCACAATGAACTCCTTGCGCGGACCCACCGTCGAGCCCATGAGCAGCTCGAACACGTCCTCGGCCTGGCGCAGGGCTTCCTCATCAGCCAGCGTAATGCGGCGCAGCGAGCGGTGGGCCCGATCCATCGTGGTCTCAGCCAGCTGGTCGGCATCCATCTCGCCCAGGCCCTTGTATCGCTGGATGGGTTCCTTCCACGTGCGGCCCGAGCGACGCAGGGCGGCGAGCTTACGATGCAGCTCGTCCTCGGAGTAGGTGTAGATGTACTCGCGCTTCTTGCGCCCCTTGCCCGCGACCTCGATGCGGTGCAGGGGCGGGACGGCGGCGTAGATGCGGCCAGCCTCGACCATGGGGCGCATGTAGCGGAAGAACAGGGTCAGCAGCAGGGTGCGGATGTGCGCGCCGTCCACGTCGGCATCTGTCATCAGGATGACCTTGCCGTAGCGAGCCTGAGACAGGTCGAAGGTACGGCCCGAGCCCGCACCAATCACCTGGATGATGTTGGCGCACTCGGCGTTGGCCAGCATGTCCGCGGTAGAGGCCTTCTGCACGTTGAGGATCTTTCCTCGAATCGGGAACAGGGCCTGGTAGTGGGAGTTGCGCGCGGCCTTGGCCGTGCCCAGGGCGGAGTCACCCTCGACGATGAAAAGCTCGGTCTCCTCGACGTCCTCGAGGCGACAGTCCGCGAGCTTGGCGGGCAGCGAGGAGGTTTCGAGCGCGTTCTTCTTGCGCGAGATCTCCTTGTGCAGTCGCGCGGAGACACGCGCCTTCATCTCGCCGACGACCTTCTCCATGAGGAGGGAGGTCTGCTGCTTATCGTCGCGCTTGGAGGAGGCGAACTTGGCCTTGAGCCAGTCAGAGACCACGCGGTTGACGACGGTGCGGATCTGGGGCGTGCCCAGCGTTTCCTTGGTCTGCCCCTCGAACTGGGGCTCGGGGAAGCGCACGGTGATGACGGCGGTCATGCCGGCCTGGACGTCGTCCTTTTCGGGGCGCCCGTCCTTCGCGCCGACCTTGAGCTTACGGGCATTCTTGTCGATCGCGGCGCGCAGGGTCTTGAGGACCGCCTGCTCGAAGCCGGTGACGTGGGTGCCGCCCTTGGGGGTGGCGATGATGTTGACGAAGGACTGGACGGTCGTGTCGTAGCCGATGCCCCAGCGCAGTGCGATATCAACCTCGCAGGTGCGCTCGACCTCGGTGGCGCGCAGGTGCCCGGTCTCGGAGTCCAGCGCCTGCACGGTCTCGTTGTAGGTGCCCTCACCCGTGATGTGCCAGGTGTCGGTGACGGGGCCGTCGGAGGCCAGCCAGTTCGCGAAGTCGACGACGCCGCCGTCAAAGCGGAAGCTCTCGTGGAGTTCCTCCTCGCCGCGCTCGTCGTAGCAGTTGATGGTCAGGCCGGGAACGAGGAACGCTGTCTGGCGGGCGCGCGCCAGCAGGTTCTCCCACGAGAATCCCTCGGTAGCCGGGAAGATCTGGAAGTCCGCCCAGAAGCGCACGCGCGTGCCAGTCTGGGTTTTCTTCACCTTGCCGACGGTCTTGAGGGTCGAGCCGTCCACGAAAGGCTTGAAAGGCGAGTTGGGGGTGCGCTGCTTCGAGTCGTCGAATTCGCCGGGCTCGCCGCGGCGGAAGCACATCTCGTGGGTCTTGCCGCCGCGATCAACCTGCACGTCGAGGCGGGCCGACAGTGCGTTCACGACGGAGGCGCCGACGCCGTGGAGGCCGCCCGAGGCCGCGTAGGAGCCGCCGCCGAACTTACCGCCGGCGTGGAGCTTGGTGTAGACGACCTCGACGCCCGTCAGGCCCTGTCCGGGCACGATGTCGACGGGGATGCCTCGGCCGTTGTCTGCGACGGAGGCGGAGTGGTCAGGGTGCAGGCGCACGTCGATCGTGTCGCAGTGACCTTCCAGGGCCTCGTCGACCGCGTTGTCGATGATCTCCCAGAGGCAGTGCATGAGGCCCCGGTGGTCGGTCGAGCCGATGTACATGCCGGGGCGCTTGCGCACGGCCTCGAGCCCCTCGAGGACCGAGAGGTGCCGTGCGTTGTAGTCGGATGCGTCGGTAGGAGTCACGATGTGCATCATATGTGGGTGGGCGCTCGTTTGTGGCCAACGGTGCGCGTGGCGCGGGTTCTGGGACGCTTTCCACGATTGACGAGGCCGGGGCCGGATCGCGCTGGTGGGCGCGCTTTCGGGGCGGATCGAGGCTGTGGTTGGAGTGTTTTCCACTCCCCCGTTCCACTGTGTCAGTGGTCGGGCGGTCGATTGCGCCCCGGGTGAACAGGGGTGCGCGGCGCGGGGTGATGGTGTGTGATGGAAGCATGAACGCACAGACTCTTGAACGCCCCGTACTGGACGAGCCGCAGCTGAACGCGGCGAATCGTTGCGACGCCTGCGGCGCTCGCGCCTGGGTTCGTGCGACGATGCCTTCGGGTGGCCAGCTGTACTTCTGCGGCCACCACGCAAATGAACACCTGCCCTCACTGGTGGGCGGCGGCGCACAGATCCTGGACGAGCGTCATTTCATGAACGACTGAGAGCGAGCCTCCCGCAGCGGCGGGACGCACGGCTGTAAGGCGCGGGCGGGGACCGACGGGGTCCCCGCCCGCGTTTTCATACTCGAACCGCCGTTGCTCCACCCGGCGGGTCAACGTGCGCATGAGTGAGCCTGCGCTCCGCCGAATACGCCCACTCTCTTGGATAGGAAACGCAGTTCTGGATAGGAAACGCAGATCTGGATAGCTTATTAACCTATCCAGATGCTCATAACCTATCCAGAAGGCCGCATCCTATCCAGATCAACAATCAGCAATCCCGGCAACAATCTCACTCCACGACGAACGACACTACGTAGCCTCGACAAAGCCGGTTGAACGAACGACCAACAACGTGCAGACAAGCCCACCCCTACATGCGCATCGGCGATCAGCTTGAGCTGGTCGCGAAGCTCAAGGGCCAGAAGGACAAGGCCGCGCGTCAGGCCGAGGTTCGTGCCCTCATGGTGACGCATGATCGCTCGATCCTCCCCTACGTGGGCACTATCTACGAGCTCACGCACGGCACGCTAACGAAGATCGAAGCCTGAGAGCGTCGGGCGCACCGGGAGAACCTTCCACGCTCCGTCGCATTCGCCCGCTTCGAAGCGCTGCGCATCTGCTTCAAGATCGGCGTCGGTAACAGTGATTCCTCCAGCAAGGCGGTAGGTTTGTTCTGGTTTCATACTCATTGCCTCTCCTCTCAGGTGCAAATATTTCTGTCATCATTTTCTGTGAAGGCGCGGCCATTGCGACCAGATGCAACGGCTCCATCCGCGCGAGAACGCTGCCCCCTAGTCCGCCAGGCGCTGGGACACCACCGTCGTGACGCCGTCGCGCATCGTGACGCCGTAGAGGGCGTCCGCGATCTCCATCGTGCGCTTCTGGTGGGTGATGACGATCAGCTGCGAGGTTTCCTGCAGCTCCTTGAAGATGGCGAGCAGGCGCGTCAGGTTCATGTCGTCCAGGGCGGCCTCGACCTCGTCCATGACGTAGAACGGGGACGGGCGCGCCTTGAAGATCGCGACCAGGAACGCGATCGCGGCCAGGGAACGCTCGCCGCCCGACAGCAGCGACAGGCGCTTGACCTTCTTGCCCGCGGGGCGAGCTTCGATCTCGATACCCGTCGAGAGCATGTCGTCCGGGTCGGTGAGCACCAGGTCGCCCTGGCCGCCCGGGAACAGCACGCCGAACACGTGCTCGAACTGCTCGCGCGTCTCGGCGAAGGCCGACGCGAAGGCCTCCTCCACCAGGCGATCCACGTCCTGCACGATGCGCAGCAGGTCCGCCTTCGACGACTTGAGGTCTTGGACCTGGTCCACTAAGAACTTGTGCCGCGAGGCCAGCGCCTCGTGCTCCTCGAGCGCCAGCGGGTTGACGCGCCCCAGCTTCTCCAAGTCCTTCAGCGCCTTCGCAAGGGCCCGTTCCTGCTCGGCGCGCACGTACGCGCTTGGCTCGGCGGCCGCGGCCTTTTCCACCTGATCGGGGTCGAGCGGCAGCATCGGCACCAGCATCTGCGGCCCGAACTCGGCGAGCAGCTGCTCGGGTTCGAGGGACAGCTCCTCCAGGGCGCGCCGTTGGAGATCCTCGACGCGCAGGCGCGTCTGCTCGGCCGCGATCTGCCCCTGGTGAGCCGAGGCCGTGGCCTCCGACAGCTCCGCGCTCAGCCGGTCCAGGGCGCGGCGGGCATCCGAGACCTCCTGGGAGACCTGGGAGCGCCGCTCGCTCAGGCGGTCACGCTCGGCGGCGGCCTGGGACAGGGCTCGCTCGGCGGCCTCAAGGGCGACGCGGGCAGCTGCCTCCACGTCCGAGGCCGTGGCCAGCTCCGTCTTTCGTGCGGCCTCGCGCCGGGCGTAGCGGGCGCGCTCCTCGCGCTCGGCGGCGGCAGCCTGGCGCAGGGAGCGGGCGCGGGAGGCGGTGCGCCGCGATTGTTCTTCGAGGGCACGCAGGCTCAGGCGCGCCTCGTTTTCAGCCTCGCGGGCCTCGCGCGCGGCGCGGGACGCGGCGTCGGCACGGGCCTGCGCGTCTTCAAGGGATTCGGGCGGGCCGACGGTGTCGGCGCCGTCAAGGCGGGCGCGGGCGGCAACGTCCTGCTCACGGGCCCACGTGACCTGCTCGTCGGCGCGGCGCGCCACGTCGTGGGCGCGCTCGGCCTCGGCGCGGGCTGCCTGCGCGGCCGACTGGGCGCGGGCCAGCTCCTGGGCTTCCTTGGCGCGCTGCGCGTCTTCCTCACGCAGGGCCTTCAGAGCGTCGTTTGCCTCGCGGATGCAGCGGTCCAGGTGGGCGTTTGCCTCGCCGAGCTGCTCGGACACCTCGGCCATGCGGGCCTGGGCGGCCTCGGCCTGCGCGCACGCCTCCTCGTAGTCTGCACGCACGGAGAGCACGGAGGAGGCCTGGCGGCCACCCTCCACCGACCAGGAGCGCAGCACGTCGCCGCCCGACGTGACGACGGCGCGCACGCCGGGCACGTCCAGCACAGCAGCGGCGGTCTCAAGCGAGCAGGCGACGACCCCGTCCAGCAGAGAGGCCAGCGGCGCGGCGGCCCCCTCGCAGGCGACGACGTCGGCAAGCCACGTCGCGCCCTCGGGCAGCTCGGCGCGGGCGCCGCCACCGGTCCTATCCGCAGGATCGTCGGAAGAATCAGAAGAATCAGATGCCACGACCAACCGCAGCGAGCGCCCGGCCGCGCGGGCAGCGTCCAGCTCGCCCAGGCCTCGGGCGAGGGAGTCGACGACGACCGCGTCGGCGAAAGGTGCCAGCGCGGCGGCGACGGCATCTTCGAAACCGGGTGTGACGTGCAGGAGGGGTGCGACCTGACCGAGAACGCCGGGCCGTCCCAGCAGCTCGGCGGTGCCGTCCTCGGGGGCGAGCAGCTGCTCGAGCGCGTCGCGACGGGCCTCCCAGCGCGCGCGGTCAGCGCGGGCCTCGCGCTCGACGCCGAGCAGCTCGTCCACGCGGGCGCGCGCGGCGTCGCGGCGGGCAGAGGCCTCGGCGTGTGCGCGGGCCGCTCCCCCGCTGGCTTCTTCCTCGGACGAGGCTCCCTCAGCGGCGGACGCGTCCCCGGAGCCCACAGACGACGCGGGCACGGCCTTCTCGGCGGCCTCGGCGCGCTCCTGCGCCGCGCGGTATGCACCCCAGGCACGGTCGGCCTCGGCGATCGCTGCCTCCAGGCGAGACGCGGCGGTGGACGCGTCTCCTGTCAGACGCGCAACCTTCTCGCGGTGGTCAGCGATGACGCGGTTGACGCGGGCGAGCTCGCGGGACGCGGAATCGTCGGCATCCTCGGCGGCCTCGCGCGCGCGAGTCGCGGACGTCAGGGCAGAGCGCGCCTCTTCGACTTGAGCGACCAGCGCAGCGTCCTCGGCGCCGGCGACGCGGGCGCGCTCGTCGAGGGTGTCGGGATCCTCGCCGCCCGGGGGCAGCTCGGGGGTCGCGCGCAGGGAGACCTTCTGGGTCGCGGCCATCAGCGTGCCGCGCAGGCGCTCGGTGATCGTGGTCAGGGATTGCCAGTCGGCAGATGCCTGGTCGAGCGCCGGCGAGGACGCGCGCTCCGCATCCTCCAGCCGCGCAAGCTCGGCGCGCGCGGCGGCTATCTGCTCTTCGAGCGAGGCACGGCGCTCGGCCGCGGACTCATCCGATGCCTCGAGCACCGACAGCTTGGAAAGCGCAGAGGACAGGTCGTCGGCGAGTAGGCGGGCCTTCGCGTCGCGCACGCGCGCCTGGATGAGGGAGGCGCGCCGGGCCACCCGCGCCTGGCGGACCAGGGGACCCAGCTGGCGATGAATCTCGTTCGTCAGGTCCAGGACGCGCACGAGGTTCGCGTCCATGTCAGCCAGCTTCTTGAGCGCGCGCTCCTTACGCCGGCGATGCTTGAGGACTCCCGCGGCCTCTTCGATGAAGCCGCGACGTTCCTCGGGCGTGGAGGACAGGATCGCGTCGAGCTGCCCTTGGCCGACGATGACGTGCATCTGACGGCCCATGCCCGTGTCGGAGAGAAGCTCCTGCACGTCCAGCAGCCTCGCCGGAGTGCCGTTGATGGAGTATTCGGAGCCGCCCCCGCGGAAGAGGGTGCGGCTGATCGTTACCTCGGAATACTCGATGTCGAGCAGCCCGTCGGTGTTGTCAATCGTCAGGTCCACCTGGGCGCGCCCCAACGCCGCGCGCCCAGATGTCCCCGCAAAAATCACGTCCGCCATTTGCCCGCCGCGCAGCGCGCGGGCACCCTGCTCGCCCATGACCCAGGCGAGAGCGTCGACGACGTTGGATTTACCCGACCCGTTGGGGCCGACGACGCACGTGATGCCCGGTTGGAGGGCGAGCGTGGTCGCACTGGCGAAGGACTTAAAGCCCCGCAGCGTCAGGTTCTTGAGGTACACCCTTGCAGGTTAGCCGCGAGTCAGTAAATCTCCGGGAACCACAGGGAGATTTCGCGCGTTGCGTTGTCCACAGAGTCCGAACCGTGGATCAGGTTCTCCATGTGGGGGCTGTTCCACGCGCGACCGAGGTCGCCGCGGATCGTGCCCGCGGGGGCCGTCGTCGGGTCGGTCGAGCCCATGAGGACGCGCATACCCTCGACGACGCGCTGGCCTTCGACGATGATGGCGACGACCGGGCCGGAGCTCATGAACTCCAGGAGGCCCTCGAAGAAGGGCTTGTCCTTGTGGTCGGCGTAGTGCTCGGCGAGCAGCTCGCGGGAGGCGATCATGAGCTTGAGGCCCTTGATCGTGTAGCCCTTGGCCTCGATGCGGCGCAGGATCTCACCGGTCAGGCCGCGGGCGTAGCCGTCGGGCTTCACGACGATGAGGGTGTGCTCCAGGGTGGGGTCGAGAAGGTGCTGAGGCTCCAGCAGAACACTCTTAGCGCTCACATTGTCTCCTTTGATGATGAGGGTTGCTTAGTTGCGCTTTCCAGCATATCTGTCAGGGCCGCAACCGCCGCTGTGGCGTCTGCCCCATTGGCTTCGATGTGGACGCTCTGGCCTTGGGTGATACCCAGGGCCATGAGCTCCAGGACCGACCCGCCGTCCGCCCCGTTGACCGTGACCTCGGCGTCGAAGGTGCCCGCGAGGCGCACGAAGGCGGCGGCCGGGCGCGCGTGCAGGCCGACGGGGTCCGCGACGATCGCGTCCCCCTGCGCCCACGTCGACGAGGCCGGGGCCACTCCCCCGCCGGGTGCACCTGCGGCGGGGCTGGGCACCTCCTGGGCGGGCGCCTCGTCCAGGCGCGGGGCCAAGGCGGCTGCAACATCGGCGACCTGGTCCAGGTCTTCACCGAGCTGGGCGCGCACGGAGGATGCGACGGCCCCTTCGACGAGGCAGGTGTCGACGAAGCGCACGCGCTCGGGCTCGTCGCTCATGTCGATGACGGATTCGACGGTCATCGTGGCCGAGCCGAGGTCGGTCAGCACGATGACGCCGCTGCCGTCCCCATCCACGGCCGCAAGGGCGGCCTCGAGGGCCCTCTCCACGAGGTCGTAGGAGGTGCCGATGCGGCCGTCCTCCGTGCCCCCGGCGGCCTCGAAGTGCACGTCGGGGGCCATCTGGGCGGCCAGCTCGCAGACTCCGGCGGCCAGGGAGGCCGAGTGAGAGACGATGAGATAAGAAACCCGCACGCTCATGCCGCGCCGGCCTCGTCAGCTGCGCGCACGGCGGCGCGCAGGATGAGGGAGGTGGACACGGCGCCCGGGTCGAGGTGTCCGATGGAGCGTTCTCCCAGGTAGGAGGCTCGTCCCTTCGTGGCCCGCATGGGTTCCGTCGCGGCGGCTCCGGCCTCGGCGGCGGTGGCGGCGGCCTCGAGGACGGCGGCAGGATCGCTACCGGACTCGGCGGCCGTGCGGGCGGCCTCCAGGGCGGGCGTCCACGCGTCCACCATGGTCTTTTCGCCCGTGGTGGCCTTGCCTCGGGCCTGGATTCCGTCGAGCGCGCCCGCGATCACCGCGGCAACGCCCGCGCCGTCGAGGTCGCCGTCACCGGCGGCCTTGGATGCACGCAGGAACGCGGTCCCGTACAGGGGCCCGGCGGCGCCGCCAACCGTGGACATGAGGGTCTTGGCGACCGTCTTGAGGACCTCGGCGACGCTGGCCGGCTGGGCCTGGCCCAGGGCCTCGACGGCGGCCTTGAATCCGCGGTCCATGTTTTCGCCGTGGTCGCCATCCCCAATGGCTCGGTCGAGGTCCACCAGGTAGTCGCGCTGCTCAGCGACGTCCGCCGCCGCCAGCTCGATCCACCGGCGTGCCCACGCTGCATCTAGGCTCATCGTGTCTCTCCTTGTCCTGCCTCGCTGCTTACTTCCAGGCGACCGTGTTCACGGGCGCGTCGAAGAGCTCAAGGAGCTCATCGTCGGCGCGCATGAGGGTCACGGAGACGCCGGGCATCTCCAGGCTGGTGACGTAGTTGCCGACCATCTGGCGGGCGATCTCGATGCCGTCCTTCTTCAGCAGGGCGGCCAGGGCGCGGAAGCAAATGTAGAGCTCGGAGACGGGAGTGCCGCCCATGCCGTTGACGAGGGCCACGACGCGCTCGCCTTCGGTCAGGCCCAGGTCTTCGCGCACGCGCTCGTAGAGTTCGGCGACGAGGCTGTCTGCGGTCTCCATGGAGCCGCGGCGGTATCCGGGCTCGCCGTGGATGCCGATGCCCAGCTCGATCTCGTCCTCTCCCAGGTCGAAGGAGGGCTTGCCGGCGTGGGGCACGGTGCAGGGGCCCAGGGCCAGGCCCATGGAGCGGGTCTGGTCGTTGACCTTGGTGGCGATGCGGGTGACTTCCTCGAGGGAGTCGCCGCGCTCGGCGGCAGCGCCCGCGATCTTCTCCACGAAGATCGTTCCGGCGACGCCGCGTCGGCCCGCCGTGTAGAGGGAATCTTCGACGGCCACGTCATCATTAACGACGACCGACGAGACCTTGATGTCTTCCATGTCGGCCAGCTCGGCCGCGGTCTCGAAGTTGAGGACGTCGCCCGTGTAGTTCTTGACGATGTGCAGGACGCCCGCGCCGTGGTCGGCGGCCTTCGTGGCCTCCAGGATCGGGTCGGGGGTGGGCGACGTGAAGACCGCGCCGGGCACGGCCGCATCCAGCATGCCTTCGCCGACGAAGCCCGCGTGCAGGGGCTCGTGTCCAGATCCGCCGCCGGAGACGAGGCCGACCTTGCCCTCAGCCTTGGGGGCGTGACGGGTCACGAAGTCGGGCGAGTAATGGACATCGACGAGATCGGGGTGGGCCAGGGCGAAACCTTCGAGGGTTTCGCGGACGACGGCATGGACGTCATTGACGAGCTTCTTCATGATGCCTCCTTGCACATTGCTCATCTGTACTTGTACGCATGGTCAATCGTGCCACCTTTGAGCACGATTTCCCAACCGTGGCGGCCGCCACGATGCGGCCGCCCTGGTTGGGTTCCATCCTAGCGTGGGCTGTGGCCGGCGAGGGCCAGCATTTCCCCGGCCAGCATGACCGAGCCAAACACGAGAACTCCGCTGCGATCCGCGGGCTCGGCCCCGGCCTCGGCGACCTCTGCTGCACGATCGACCGCATCAGCCAGCGACTCGCGCACGTCTACCCGGTCGGGACCGAAGACCTCCTCGGCGATCTCGGCCAGACGCGCGATGTCAGCCGCGCGCTCACCCGGCATCTGCGTGACGACGAGGTGATCGATGAAGGGCTCAACCTCGGACAGGACACCCTCGACGTCCTTGTCCCCCATTGCCGCGTACACGCCCGCGATGCGCGCGAACCCAAAGGAGGACTCCACGGCCTCGCGCAGGGTGGCCGCGCCCGCGGGGTTGTGCGCGGCATCCACGATGATCGTGGGCGAATGACGTACGACCTGCATGCGTCCCGGGCTGGAGGCGTTCATGAGGCCCTGCTCGACGATGCGACCGTCCAGGCCACGGCCTCCCATGAAGGCCTCGACGGCCACGAGCGCCGCCGCCGCGTTGTGCGCCTGGTACTGGCCGAACAGCGGGACGAACACGTCCTCGTAGACCGCGGAGGGCGTGCGGATTGTGACCATCTGACCGCCGACCCCCATCTGGCGATCCACGACCTCGAAGTCGCGGCCCTCGACGCGGGCGATCGCGTCGACAGAGCGCGCCTGCTCGAGGAGGATGTCGAGGACTTCCTCCTCCTGAGCCATGATGACGACGACCTGGCCGGGCTTGATGATGCCGGCCTTTTCGCGCGCAATTTCCTCGATCGTGGAGCCGAGCCACTTCGTGTGGTCCAGGGCGATCGGCGTGATGACGGAGACGCCGGAGTCGATGACGTTCGTGGCGTCCCAGCGCCCGCCCATGCCGACCTCGACGACGGCGGCGTCGACCGGGTAGTCGGCGAAGGCAGCGTACGCCATGATCGTGAAGACCTCGAAGAAGGACAGGCGAGGGCCGCCCTCCTGCGCGCTGCGCTCGTCCACCATGCCGACGTAGGGCTCGATGTCCTCCCATGCACGCACGAAGCCCTCGCGCGTGATCGGGTGGCCCTCCAGCGAGATGCGTTCGCGCACGTCGAGCAGGTGCGGGCTCGTGAAGCGGCCCGTCTTCATGCCGAAGGCGGTGAGGAGCGAGTCGATCATGCGCGACGTCGACGTCTTGCCGTTCGTACCCGTGATGTGGATCGACGGGTAGGAGTTCTGCGGGTCGCCCAGGATGTCCAAAGCGAGCTTCACTCGGTCGAGCGTGGGATCGATGTCGTGCTCGGGTGCGCGCGCGACGATGGACTGGTAGATCTCCTGCACGCGGGCATCCAGCGCGACGTCCTCCTCAGCCTTCGCCAGCGCGGCCTCGTGGGAGGCGCGCTCGTCGCGTGCCTCGGCTGCATCGTCGGCGAAGTCCTCGTCCACCTCGCCCTCGATCTCGGCGAGGACGGAGGGGTCAGGGCCCAGCAGCAGCGAGTGCTCGACGAGGGCACGCAGCGCGGCCTCGCGTTCGCTCTCCTGCGCCTGAGGGTCGGCGCCCTCCCCCGCCTCGGTGTCCTCAACCTCGTCGGCCGCTTCCAGGTACGGGATCAGGTCGGCCGGAATGCCGCCCTGCTGGTCCTCGTGGGTGGGGTCTTGCCCGAAGAACGATTCGCCTGCCATGTTTCCTCCGCTGCTCGCAGTGTCTCCGCTATTTTACCGGGCCAGGCGAGGCGAGCGGCTTGTTCAGCCGGTCACGGCGCGTTGGCGCGCACTGGTCGCGCGTCGTCATCGACGAGGCCGGGGCGCGGTACCCCCGAACCCCCACATTCGCCGCGGTGAGCTCGTCATCACCCCGCCGGCGCAGACAGATAGAATGAAAGCCTTCACGATGATCCATTTCAGGAGGCAACACGTGGGTAAGTGGTTTGGTCAGGCATCCGAAATCGAGGAGCTGCGCGCCGAGAACCAGCGACTCAAGGAACAGGTCGCGACCCTCGAGGCGCGACTGCGCACCGCCTACGCGGACGCCGGGGTCACGGCACTCGCCGGATCGTCCTTCCCCTCTCCCGAGGCAGCGGTCCCGCAGACTTCAGGTCCCGCCTTTCCAGCCGGTGCAGCCAACCCGGCCACGGCCTCGTTCCCAGAGCTGAGCGCAGCCGAACTCCAGATGATCGCCGAGGGCAGGACTCTCTACGCCGTCAAGGCCTACCGGGACCGCACCGGCGTCGGCCTGAAGACGGCGAAGGCAGCAATCGACGCCGCGCGCTGAGCACCAGAACCCTCATTTCCCACCTATCACGCGGTTCACTCCACACCGCAGCAGGTCGGAAAGCGGTTGTTCCCCGGTTGACGCTCACTCACGCGGATAGGTTGCGCACTTCCGGATAGGTTACGCGGATACGGATAGGTTATTAACCTATCCAGATGCTCATAACCTATCCAGATGCTCATAACCTATCCGCGTGAGGGCATCCGCCGGCTGCGCCGCGTTATGCGCGCCTTCCTCTCATCGATGACGACGCAGCCGGGGCTGGTCGCACCGCATGTTCCCCTCGATGTTTCCCTTGCGATCAGCCAGCCACCCGCTCTGATAGGATGCCGACCACACAGACATCCTCAATGACGCGAAGGATTCCCCATGCTGCTGGCAGGTCTCACCGAAGAACCGGGCTGGATCCGATCCAGCTTCAACCTCACGTACCGCGTGCCGTGGGAGAAACTGATCCAGGGCGTGCGCGGGGTCTACCCCTACATCGAAGACGCCGAGGTGCAGGTCGACGGCGATCCCCTCCACTTCTCCGCTCCCGAGGATCTCCTGGCCATTCCAGAGGCTTCCAGCATCATGATCCGAGGCATGTCCCCCATCCTCAAGGCGCCGATCATGCTGACCTTCTTCAACCAGAGGCCGTTTATCAACGTCGCGATCGGCCGAGTCAACGAGGAATTCCAGACCACCGACTACGAGAAGTTCAACAAGTCGATGTGCCAGTTCATGGACTCCATCGAGATCATGATGCACGTGCCGCCGGCCACGCTGCCGAAGGGCTGAGCCCCGCACGCACACACCCCAGGAAGCGGGAGGAACACAGGCATGTACCTGGAAGGTCATCACGA
>JAHACW010000050.1 GCA_018375675.1 Actinomyces sp.
ACCGTCGATCCAGGCGTGCGCGAGGAACACTTCGGACCATGCGGGCGTGTTCTCGATGGAGCACAGCGACTGGCCGCCAAGGTCGATGATGCGCACGCCCGCTTCCTGGGCGGCGGCGAGGGCACGGCGATGGCAGCTCTTCTTGAGGAGGTAGGCGGTCGCCCCGATTCCTCCGCGCGCGAGGATCGCGCAGGCGTAGAGGGCGTCCCCGCCGTTGTCTCCACCGCCAACAAAGGCGGTGACGCGGTTGGCGATCCAGTCGGCCCCTTCATCGTCGCCGCGACCCTCCGCACCTGCGGCGGGATCGGCGTCCACGCCGTTCCAGCTCACGGGCAGGTCCGCATGGCGTACGACCGCGGCCGCAACCTCGCCCGCGACGTCGAGCATGTAACGGTCCGGATCACCCTCGGAAACCGCCTGATCAACGCACTTTTTCTCCAGTTCCCGCGCCTGGGCGAAGGACAGGGCAGCTCCATCAATCGTGAACATGCGCCATATTCTTTCACACCGCACACGCCCGGGGTGGCCGCTTGCGCGACGACGGCGCCGCCCGCGGATGCAGCCCGGGCCTCGTCCCAGATGAGGAACGAGGCCCGGTAAGCGTTCACGGGGCACCAGCCCCGCGCCGGTGGATCACTCCACCGTCACGTCACTTAGGCGACGTCGAGGGTCTTGGCGACGCCCGCCAGGACCGCGCCCACGATGACGAGGGCGACGCCAATGATGGTCCAGCGCAGCTCCTTGCGCGAGCGCGTCTCATGAAGCCACAGAATGCCCAGCGGCGTGGAAATCAGAATTCCCAGCTGCGAGAGGGTGAAACCCGTGCCCGCGCCCAGTTTGTTGGAGTTGAGCTGGAGCAGCAGGATGGCGGTCCCCCACAGGACGCCGTTGAAGATCGAGGGGAGCATGCGGCGGTGGCGCAGCGAGTCCTCGGGGTCGACGCCGCCACGGCCCTGGATCGCGAAGAAGATCGCGCAGTAGACGGTGTAGCCAACCGCCTGGGGCAGGAGGAACTCGGCGGGCTGAATCTCAAAGAACTTGATGATGAGCGGGAAGGCGACGAGGCCCAGCGTAGAGGTCGTCAGCAGGAAGGAGCCGCGCTTCCAGTCAAGGGAGGCCGCGTCGGAGCCGGACTCGGAGCGCGACAGGAACCAGATGCCGACGATGAGGACGGCGATGGCGGCGAGGCCGTAGGGCAGCGCACCACCGTGGAGCCACTCGCCGAAGATCGCGATGCCCGCCAGGGACATGAGGACCAGCTGTCCGCCGGTGGACAGGGGCATCGTGCGACTCATGCCCAGGACCGAGTAGGAGCGCAGCTGATCGCACACGCCGACGCCGAGGAGCAGGCCGGTCAGGAAGGAGACGCCCAGGTTCAGCGGCGTCCACGCGGGGTGCAGGAAGGGGGTGGCGACGGCTGCCATGAGCAGGCCGCCGAGGACTGCGCCCATGACTCGCTGGCGGTCTGATCCGCCGGTCTTTCCCATCAGCGTCGTGGCGACGCCGAAGAAGACAGAGGGCAGGATTCCGATAAGGATCATGGACAGGGTCATGTGCGCACCTCCTGGGGTGGTCGCGGCCGTCGTGTCACGAGGCCGATGCTTACTTGCGTTGTTGGGTGCGGCGCGCTCGGCGCCACCTCTTCCACGCTACTAGCCCCCTCCCCCACCCTCGCACGCTCGATCACCGTTTTGGCTAGTGTTTCACAGCGTTTTCATGAACGCATTCACGCTGCGCGGACCATTTAATGGCGCAGCACACCTGGACAGGTTTCCATCTGACAGAGCGTCACGAACGCGGCACGGGCCTCGTCCCTAGATGAGGAACGAGGCCCGTTAACACTCACGGGGCACCAGCCCCGCGCCGGCGGATCACTCCACCGTCACGGACTTGGCGAGGTTGCGCGGCTGGTCAACGTCGAGGCCCTTCACAGCGGCGAGCTCGCACGCGAAGATCTGCAGCGGCACGACGGTCAGGAGCGGCGCGTACAGGGTCGGCACGGCGGGCACGCGGAAGACGACCTCGGCGAACTCGTCCACGGAGGAGTCCCCCTCCTCCGCGATGATGATCGTGCGGGCGCCGCGGGCGCGGACCTCGGCGATGTTGGCCAGGACCTTGCCGTGCAGTTCGGGGCGGCGCGGGGTCGGCACAATGACGATGACCGGCTGGCCCTCGTCCACGAGCGCGATCGGGCCGTGCTTAAGCTCGCCGGCGGCGAAGCCCTCGGCGTGGATGTAGCAGATTTCCTTGAGCTTGAGCGCGCCTTCGAGGGCGACGGGGAAGCCGACGTGGCGGCCCAGGTAAATCACCGAGGTCGCATCCTGCATCGTGCGGGCGAACTGACGCACGCTCTCCCCACTCTCGAGGACGCGGGAGATCGCGGCGGGGATGGCCGCGAGCTTGTCCATGTAGTCGGCGATCTCGTCGGCGTACTTGTTGCCGCGCACCTGCGCCAGGTACAGGCCCAGGATGTAGCAGGCGGTAACCTGCGCGGTGAACGCCTTGGTGGAGGCGACCGCGATCTCGGGGCCGGCGTGCGTGAGGATCACCGCGTCGGACTCGCGCGAGATCGTCGAGCCCGGCGTGTTGACGATGGCGACGACCTTCGCACCCTGCTCGCGGGCGTGACGGATCGCCTGGATCGTGTCCATGGTCTCGCCGCTCTGGGAGATGGCGACGACCAGGGTCTTCTCGCCGACGACCGGGTCGCGGTAGCGGAACTCGCTGGAGAGCTCAACCTCAACGGGGATGCGGCACCAGTGCTCGATCGCGTAGCGGGCGACCTGTCCGGCGTAGGAGGCGGTGCCGCAGCCGATCATGATGACCTTGTCGACGGAGCGCAGGACGTGTTCGGGGATACGCACCTCGTCCAGGGCCAGGCGGCCGTGGGAGTCGATGCGGTCGGCCAGGGTGGCGCCCACGGCGTCCGGCTGCTCGTGGATCTCCTTCTCCATGAAGGTCGGCCAACCGTTCTTGGTGGCGCGGTCGGAGGAGAAGTCGACCTCGTACGCCTCGCGCTCGACGGGGTTACCCGCGGGGTCGATGACGGTCACGCCAGTAGCGGAGACGACCACGACCTCGTCCTGGTCGACCTCAACAGCGCGGTTGGTGTGCTCGACGAAGGCCAGGACGTCGGAGCCCAGGAAGTTCTCCCCATCCCCCAGGCCGATGACCAGCGGGGAGGAGCGGCGGGCCGCAACGATGACGTTCGGGGACTGCGTGCTGAGCACCAGCAGGGTGAAAGTACCGTGGAGCTGAGCGGTGACGGCACGCATGGCGACGACCAGTCGGCGCGCCACCTCCTCGTCGGTGCCGGTCAGTCCGGCGACCGCGCCCTGGTACGAGGCCGCCTCGGCCTGGTCGTAAGCGCGGGCCAGCAGGTGGACGACCACCTCGGTGTCGGTCTCCGAGGCGAAGGTCTCGCCGTCGGCGATGAGGGCGGCACGCAAGGCGTCCGCATTCTCAATGATGCCGTTGTGGACGAGGGCGAAGCGCCCGTCCGGGCTGGTATGGGGGTGGGCGTTCGCGACCGTCGGGCGACCATGGGTCGCCCAGCGGGTGTGTCCGATGCCCGCAAACGCGTCGGCCGGAGGCTGCGCGTCGAGCTCTTCGGAGAGGTTGACAAGCTTGCCGAGCGCGCGACGCACGTCGAGGCGATCCGGGGACGCCAGGGCAATACCCGCCGAGTCGTACCCGCGATATTCGAGGCGCGCCAGGCCGCCGAGGACAACCTCGCGACTACGCTGGGACGCCTTACATGCAATATGTCCAACAATTCCGCACATAGCACCCATTCCAACACACCAAACCCCTCTTGCGGTCAATAACGTGTGTCGCTTCACGTGGTGAACTAAGTGCGCATGACCACAAACAAGTGGTGCACAATGGGAGCGTGAGCATCACCGAGAGCCCCTCGCCCATCCCATCCCCGGCCTCGTCGAGTGCCTCGTCTGACGAGCAGAACGAGGCCGCCGTGCGCAACGCCCCCAACCCCTACGCGCGCTTCGACCGCCACGAGTGGGACCGCCTCGCCGATCGCACTCCCCTGCCCCTCACGCAGGAGGACATCGACCGCATCGCCTCTCTGGGCGACCCCATCGACATGACCGAGGTCGACACAATTTACCGGCCCCTGAGCGCGCTGCTGCAGCTCTACATCGACGGGCGCCGCCGCACCGCCGCCGAGCGCCACGCCTTCCTCGGCGAGCCCGAAGGCCACTCAACGCCCTTCGTCATCGGCATCGCCGGCTCGGTCGCCGTCGGCAAGTCGACGGTCGCGCGCCTCCTCCAGCTGCTGCTCTCCCGCTGGGACTCCACCCCGCGCGTGGACCTGGTGACCACCGACGGCTTCCTCTACCCGAACCGGATCCTGCAGGAACGCTCCCTCATCGCCCGCAAGGGGTTCCCCGAGTCCTACGACCGATCGGCCCTCATCTCGTTCCTCGCCTCGGTGAAGGCCGGCAACCCGCACGCAAAAGCCCCGGTGTACTCGCACGTCACCTACGACATCGTGCCCGACACCTACATCGACGTGGATCGCCCCGACATCCTCATCGTCGAGGGCCTCAACGTGCTCCAGCCACCTCGCTCGGCACCCGGATCCATCTCGGTGGCCGTCTCGGACTACTTCGACTTTTCCATCTACGTCGACGCCGACGAAAAGCTCATCGAGCAGTGGTACGTCGACCGCTTCCTCAAGCTGCGCGCGACCGCGTTCTCCCGCGAAGACTCCTACTTCAAGACCTACGCATCCCTTACCGACGACGAGGCCGCCTCGACCGCCCACGTCGTCTGGAACGCGATCAACCTGCCGAACCTGCGCGAGAACATCCGACCCACCCGCGAGCGCGCAACCCTCATCTTCACGAAGGGCCCCGACCACCGCGTCGAGTCCCTGTCAATCCGCAAGGACTAACCCCGTCCGCTCTCGTAGCGCACGCGAACGAGGCCGCAGCCGGAAAACCCGGCCACGGCCTCGTCTCATGCGGAGCTAACGGTTAGCCGATCCACGCGCCCGAGGGCGCGAAGTGGTACCAGGACCAACCGATGAGTTCCCAACCGGTGGCCATGGAGCCGTTAGAGCGCAGGTAGAACCAGACGGGTCCTTCCTGGTACCAGCCGGTGGTCATCGCACCGTTGGCGCCCAGGTGGTACCACGTGCCGCCGAGGAGCTGCCAGCCGGTGACCATGGAACCGGAGGGCGACAGGTAGTACCAGGCGCCGCCATCCTTGACCCAACCGGTGCGCATGACGCCGGAGGAGGACAGGTAGAACCAGGTTCCATCGATCTGGGCCCAGCCGGTCGCCATCTGCCCGGTCGCGGGATCGAGGTAGTACCAGGATCCGCGGTCCATGATCCAGCCGTACTGCTGGGCGCCGCTGGAGCCGTGGAAGTACCAGTGTCCACCGTCGTAGACCCAGCCCATCTTCAGGTAGCCGCTCGCGTCGAAGCGGTAGGTCTGTCCGTCGATGACGAGGGTCTCGTTGGCCGCGTAGGTGCCGTCAGAGTAGCTGTACCACCAGCCGAAGTAGCCGGACTTCCACTGACCGGTACGAGGCTGGGGCGCGGGATCCGGGGTCGGAGCCGGGGTCGGGTCCACGGTCGGCTCGGGAGCCGGGGTCGGGTCCACGGTCGGCTCGGGAGCCGGGGTCGGGTCCACGGTGGGCTGCGGGTCCGGCGTGGGCTGCGGATCGGGCGTCGGCTGCGGGTCCGGGGTGGGGGTCGGGTTCTCGATCGTCACCCAGTACAGGAAGCGCGAGTCGCCGCCGCCGACGGCGTGGAGCACGACCTGCGAGGTCTCACCCTCGCCCAGCTCGACTTCCTGCGTCGTCTTGTCGGCCGGGTTGACGAGCATCAGGTGCGCATTCGCAGCCGGCTTCTTGACGGTCAGGGTGATGTCCTGAGCGGTCTCAGCCAGCGAGCCGTTGTCGGTGCGCGGGTCGAGGAGGTAGGACGGGTAGCGGGTCTGGCCGGTCAGGGCGTTGACGACCATGAAGCCCTTGGGGGCCGTCGTGGAGTCACCGAAGATCTCGGCGGACTTGGCGGTCTCCAGGCCCTTCAGCTGCTCGAAGTAGCCGACGACGACGTCGCCGGGCAGGCCGTCATTGACGGAGCCGACGTTGGTCACCGACATGTCAACCAGGCCGACGGCCTCGTTGGCGGCCTTGGCCTCATCGCCTTGCGCGAAGTCACCGTACTTGTAGCCGCTCAGCGAGGGGGTCGCGCCGCGAGCCGCGTACTGGCCGGGCTTGTAGGCGACGAACGTGGAGTTCATGGCCTTCGTGTAGTTACCGATGTAGGTGACGTTGCCGAAGATGTTGGAGAACTCGTAGAACGAACGCGTCGGCGCACCATCGTGGTCGATGATCGAGGAGCGGTCGTAGCCGTTGTACTCCATGCGGAACAGGCCAAACCACTTCTGGCCGGTCGCCAAGCCCAGGGAGGGAACGATCGACTTCTCGGAGGCGGACACGTTGGCGTCCCAGTTGTAGTCCAGGTACTGGCCGTACAGGATCGGGCTGGAGCCGTCACCGGTGAGGCCCTTGAGGCCGTATTCGCGCTGCTTCTTCCACGTGTTGGTGTTGAGCAGGTCCATGACAACTCGGCTCGGAGCCGGGCCACCGTTGGCGCCCCAGTAGTACTTGTCCCAGCTGAGCAGGTCGGGCTTGGCATTCTCGACGTAGTAGCTCAGGTTAGTGTCGCGGTACCAGGAGGGGTCGTCCCAGGAGTTGGCGTGGACGACGGCTCCGGGGATGTTCTGCTTGGACCAGGAGAACCAGTTCTTGAAGCACTCCGACTCGACGCGGTTGAATCCACCCTCATCGCCGTACTGGATATCGACCAACGTGGAGGCGTAGGGCTTCATGTATTCGTTCATGAAGTCGCGGGGCTCGCCCGCGTTGCACATGCTGTTCTTGCCGGTGGGGGCCTTGGCGAGGGCCCACGGCGCACCCTTGCCCAGGGACTCCATCATGGCGGTGTTGAACATGGGCAGGTCGTAGAACATCGGGAATGCGCCGCCCGTGAGGTCGCGCTCGTTGGCGTCGAAGCCGCCGCGGCCGTAGCCCTCGGAGGGAACCCACGCGGGCATCATGACGCCGTACTGCAGCGCGAGGGCCTGGGCGCGGTTCACGCCCCACTTGCCCTCCCCGGGGTTGAAGCCGGAGTAGCGCTCGTACATGGAGTTGTCGACAGCGGGAGCCACGGGGGTCTTGCCGGCGGGCAGGCCCCACACCTCGACGTCGTTGAAGGTCACCGCGGTGGCGATGTTCTGCGGGGTCTGGGGCTCGGTCTCATCGTTCATCCAGATGCGGATGTTCTTGGCGAGGTGGTAGCTGTTGAAGTCCCAGTACCACAGGCCGCGCGCGTCGCGCGTGAGCGAGCCGTGGGTGACGATGGTCTTCCACTCGCCGCCGTCGGCTTCCTGGACGGCGATGGCCACGGAGTTACCGCCGTGCCAGCCCTGGACGCCGGCGGGCAGGGTCGGGGTGCCCCATCCGTTGACGCGGTGCACGTAGCGGGCCTCTCCCAGGTGCAGCTCGATGCCGGTGACGCTGCTCGACCATTCATTCGCACGAACAAGCGGATCGGAGGTCCACGTCGTTGTGGGATCGAGGTCGGTGAGGGCCGCGTTGTCGGCCTCGGTGCCGCCGTTGGCGGTGGCCGTCACGGGGACCATGACGTTGCCGCGGAAGTCGGTGTCCACCTTGGTGATGTTGACGACGTAGGTGGCTTCCTTGCCGTCCTTAGTCACGGTGGCGGTAATGACGTTCAGGCCGGTGGTGAGGTCGAGGTTGGACACGCGTCCATCGGCGTCGGGGGTTGCACCGTTGATGGTGACGGTGGCACCGTCGACCGCACGGATACGGGCCGAGACTGTCTTGGCGTGGTAGTAGCCGGTGGCCGTGTAGGTGTGGGTACCGGGGGCAAAGTCAACGGGTTTACCAGGCTCGCCGTAGGGCAGCTGGTCGATGACGAAGTCAACGACGAGGTCGGACACACCCGATCCCTGCGCGGGGGCATCGGGGTGGGGCACGACGGGTCGGGCTACTTCGTGGTTGCCGCCGGTATCCTCGTTGCCGTAGGAGGTGATGGCGTTACCGTCGGCGTCGCAGGGCAGGAGCTTGATGTCGGACAGCGCCATGTCCTTCTTGCCGGGGGCGAGCGAACGCAGACCGGTGAGAGCGAAGACGCGCTTCGTGGTCGCCGGGAAGGTGACGTACTGTTCCTTGTTTCCGAACTGAAGGTCGCTTCCGTGCTTGACCTCGGTGCCGCCTTCCCACTTTCCTGCGGCGACATTGGTCTTCCAGTCGGCGAAGGAGGCTTCGGCGGCCGGGTTACCGGGGTCCTCGTCGAAGGCAAACACGCGGTATTCACCGGGGAACTGGTCGTTGCCCAGGGTCGAATCATAGGTGGGGCGTGGGGTCAGGCCGAGGCCGCAGACCTTCGTGCCAGGCGTGGGGTTCTGGACGGCGAGGGCGTGCGGGTATTCATCGAGGCCGCCCTTCCACTTGGTGGTCCAGAAGGTCTTGGTCGCGTCGGTACGGGTCGTGTCGTCGTCGACGAGGGCAGCGATCGTGCCGTTGGGTGCGCTTTCACCGACCTTTTCTTCGGAGGTCGCCCACAGGACGGTCGGGTGATACGGGGTTTCAGTGGCGGCGACGGCCGCAGCGGGTGCGAGGCCAAGCATGGTGGCCGCAAGAATCGGGGCTCCGAGTGCACCGATGATGGGTCTAGTCCCCATGAGTTTAACTCCTTCGTCAGTATGGGGGTGGTGGCTGGGATTGGCCGTTAGACGGCCAAAAATCCACAATACCTAACACGTGTTAGTTTTTTGAGAAAGAACCTCCTTGTAGGTAGAGAAGATCCCCGCGGGTGCGAGGGGCACCCGCGGGGATGAGGATCAGAACTTCAGACCGCCGTCTTCGATGCCGCGGAAGAAGAACTTCTGACTGAAGGCGAAGACCAGGACGACGGGGATCATCGCCACGACGGCGCCCGCCAGCACGAGCTGGTAGGTCACGCCCTGAGGCGAGTTCTGGATGGCCGTCAGCGTCAGCATCAGCGTCTGCTTGTTCGGGTCGGGCAGCATGAGCAGCGGGAAGATGAAGTCGGACCAGGCCCCGATGAAGGACGTCAGGCCGACGACCGTCAGGGTACCGCGCACCTGGGGCAGGAAGATCGACCAGAAGCGGCGCAGCTCGCCCGCGCCATCAATGAGGGCAGCGTCCTCGATCTCATCGGGGATACCCATGAAAGCGGCACGCATCATGAGGATCTGGAAGGGTCCGATCATGGCGACCATCCACACGCCAGGAAGCGTGTTATACAGGTCCAGCTGCACCATCATCTTGAACAGCGAGAGCATGATCGACTCGAAGGGGAAGATCATGGCGGACAGGACCACGAAGTACATGATGTTGCGCCCGGTCCACCCGCGCCTCGACAGCATGTAGCCACCAATGCACGACAGGACGACGTTCGAGGTGACCGTCAGGGTCGCAAGAATCGCGGAGTTCTTGATGGACAGGAGGATGTTCGTGCGTTCGAAGAGCACGTAGAAGGAGTCCAGTGACCAGTGCTGGGGCAGCATGGTCGCGCCCTGGCCGAAGACGGATTCACCGGGAGCCTTGAAGGCCGCCATGAGGGGCAGGACGAGGGGGCCGACCAGGATGAGGGCGACGACCACGAGGAGGACGTAGCGGGCAAACAGGGCCCCGCCGCGCATCTGACGCGAGGCAACGTTGCGCCCCTGGCGCTCGAGTCGGCGTTCCTTACGCCACTGTGCGAAGCGCTCGCCAAAGGTCGCGGTGCTCGAAGTTGCGATGCTCATGAGTCTTCAGCCTTCCTCTGCAGGCTCTGCGAAGCGATGATGAAGCCGAAGGTGATGAGGAACAGGCACACCGAGGCGGCGTCGCCCTGTCCCAGCGATCCGAAGGTCGGGTCGACAATTCGGTCTCGGATGTACATCGTGAGGGTCTTCGTGGGCGAGGCGGAGCCGCCCAGCAGGTAGACCTCGGTGAAGATCTTCAAGCAGCCGATCGTCGTCAGGGTGGCGACGAGGAACATCATGACCTTGACGCCGGGGACCGTGACGGTGAAGAAGCGACGGATGGGTCCGGCGCCGTCGAGTTCGGCGGCCTCGTACAGGGACTTATCGACGTTCGCAAGGGCCGACAAGTACAGGATCATGTAGTAAGGCAGGCCCTGCCACAGGGTAATGACCATGGCGCAGAAGAGGATCAACCACTGATTCGACAGGAATGGAATCGGGTCGAGGCCCCACGACGCCAGCATGTTGTTAATGGGTCCGCGCTGGTCCAGGAGGTAGCGCCACGCGAGCGAGATGACGACCAGCGAGGAGATGGCCGGCAGGTAGTAGAGGGCGCGGAAGAAGCCGATGCCGGGCACGTGCGACTTGACGAGGAGGGCCAGCAGCAGCGGAAGCAGCACCATGAGCGGGACGACGCACACCGCGTAGATGAGGGAGTTCGTCAGCGACTGCCAGAACTCGGGATCTGACAGTACCGCGGTGAAGTTGTCGATACCAACGAAGCGACCGATGCGTCCCATCGGCTTGGTCTTCGTGAACGACACGTAGACGGTCGTGATGAAGGGGTAGATGTAGAAGGAGATGACCGCGAGGACCGGGAGGGTCACCCACAGCCAGGGAACCCAGCCCGGGCGGAATCGGGCGGCGCCATTGAGGGAGCGCGTCTGTGCACTCTTACGTATCGGCATACCAAAGTCCTTTTTCAGGGATGCGCGGGGTCGTGAGCCGGCGGCCCGACGCTGGGCGAGGAATGCGTCGGGGGCCGAGGCCATGCCTCGGCCCCCGAGCGGTCAATCAGTCTCCGAGAGCCTTGAGCTTCTCGTTCATCTGATCCTGAGCGGTCTTGAGGGCGGTCTTGGGATCGACCTCACCGCGGATGGCCTTGTTGACGTTCTCGATGAGGGCGTCCTTCACGGCGCCGGTCGCGTAGAAGACGTCGGTGTAGGCCTCGGCATCCTTGGCGGCCTTAGCGGCCTCCTCGTAGGCGGCCTTGAAGACCGGGTCGTCGGCGATCTCCGGCGGGTTGGCAACGAGCTTGTCGAGGGCGTCGGTGGCAGCCGGGAAGATGATGGCGCCGCCGTCGTGCGTCCAGGCGTACTCATTCTCAGCGTTGGTGATCCACTCGGCGAACTTCATGGCCAGCGGGGCGTTCTGCGTGGTGACGGAGACGCCGATGTACTGGCCCTCGAAGACGGGCTTGATGCCGGAGTTGGTCGGGAACGGGCCGACGCCGGTGTTCTGGTAGACCGTCTCGTTGTTCTTCTTGACGGACTTCAGGAACGAGGCGTTGGGCGTGCCGAAGGCGAGGTTGCCATCGGTGTAGGCCTTGCCCGGGTCGGGCTCGCCGGTCAGGGAGTCCTTCGGGATGGCGCCGGAGGCGTAGAGCTCGGAGAGCTTGGTGACGTAGTTGATCGCGGCCTCGTTATCGGCGAAGTCGAAGGCGGTCTTGTCAGCGTTCAGCAGGTTGACGCCCATGCCGTGCAGCTGAGCAATCATGTACCACTCGGGCGAGCCGTAGATGCCGTAGTCACCCTGCCCGTCAGCGCCGACCTTGGCGGCAGCGTCGAACAGCTCATCCATGGTCTTGGGCGGCTTGTTCTCGTCGAGACCAGCGCGCTTGAAGACCTCCTTGTTGTAGGTGGTGATGTAGGGGCCGAAGTACCAGGGCAGAGCCGTGTGGTGGTCGTTGGCACCCAGGGCAGTGGAGTCCCAAATGGACTTCACGAACTTGTCGCCGATACCGGGGGCCTTGACGTCGTAGTCCATGAGGAGGTTGGACTTGGACAGGGCGAGGATGGTGGAGGAGGGAACGTTGATGACATCCGCCATCTTGCAGTTCGAGGCCTGAGCGGTCACGGTCTGGTCGAACTCGGCGCCGCCACCCTGGTCGGTCCAGTTGATCTTAACGCCGGGGTTGGCGTCCTCAAACTCCTTGATCTTGGCCTTGAAGAAGTCGCCGAAGTCGTTCTGCAGACCCTGGGTCTGGAACGTGATCTCGCCTTCGACCTTCGAGGTGTCGATCTTCGAGTCGTCAAGGTTGCCCGCGGGGATGTCGCACGCGACGTCGGGCTCAGGGATGGAACCGGCAGCGGTCGAACCGCCGCTCGAGCTATCGGAGCTGGAGCCACCAGGGTTGCAGGCGGCCAGGCCGAGGGTGCTGAACATGGCGAGGGCGACGACGCCTGCAGCCATCTTCTTCTTCAACATGCGAAACCTCCATTGGTCCGATTTTGTTGGTCGATCGATGGGATCGAGTCACTAACTATCTCGTGTTAGTTGATGTCTGAATCATAGCGGCCTGTGACGCTTCGCGCATCATTTGCCAACAACTTTGCGCATCGTTATCAAGCCGCAACATAACAGATTGAGGCTTAATCACCCCCAACCTGGGCAATTACGAATGTCAGGTCCGTATCGCGCATATAACCGGCGAACTCGGGCCGAGAGTCAGGCCCGCATGAGCGCGTGCCGATGCCATCCTGGAAGGCGTCCAGCCACAGGAATGTACGCTCGCTGTCAGGCAGGTCCTCCCAGTGCGAGGCCTCGGCCAATTCACGCTCACTCCACGGCGAGGCACTCCAGCCCAGGGACGACGTCGGCACGACGAGGACATCGCCCGCATCACCATGCAGACGGAGGGCTTCGAGGTCGAGGCGCTGACCACCTTCCTGAGGGCACACACTCACATCCCAGAGCTCGCGCACGGGAGCGTGCCCATATCCGCGAGCGCCACTCACGCGCATGTCGGAGTATCCGATGAGGGTGTCGCCGAGCCACGAGGCTTCCCAGTTCGATCCGGGCATCTCGATACGCACGCCGAGGCGCGGGACGCGCTCGGGCCAGGCCCCGTAGTGCACGACGCGAGCAGACACAGACAGGGCCGGGGTCTCCCCCAGCAGAACTGGCCGATATTCCCAGGTGAGGGTGACGCCGAATTGCGCAACGGGCGGGGCCCAGCGCTCGACGACTCGCTGGCAGGCGCCATCCTCCTCGATGGATACGAGGCGTCGGCGCAGCAGGTGCAGGCGGGCCTGTTCCCATCGGGCTGCGTGCGAGGTCCCATGCTCGCCGCGCCCGACCCCGAGGGGACCGAGGTCGTCCTCGTCAATCCCCCAGTAGTCGACGGGGCCGCGCCCGCGGTCGTTGTCGGTGGGGGCTCTAAAGACGCTGAGGTCCACGCTCACGGGCATGGTGCCGATCCGCGTGAGGCGCCCGCGCGCATCGAGCGCGTAGGGGGCTGCCACATCATCGTCCGAGCGGACGACCGCGACGGGGGCGCCGAGGAGAGCGTGCAGTCGGACCTCATCTGTGCCATGTCCGCGCAAGGACTCGACAGCCTTCGCGAGGGCCGGAGCATCCGGGGCCATCGCCTGAACCCACGACCAGGTGCCGGCGTAGGGGCGTGAGAGGGCATCGATGAGGCCGTCGCACACGAAGCTGCCGTCGTGGACCTCCTCGCCGAAGTCGCCGCCGTAGGACAGGGCTCGTCGCCCGTCGGGCAGGGTGCGCCACAGGGCATGGTCGCGCCATTCCCACACGAAGCCGCCGGCGTGGCGGGGGTGGTCCATCTGCGCGGCGTAGGCGGCGGCGTTTCCGGGGCCCGTTCCCATCGCGTGCAGGTATTCGCACATGATGTAGGGGGCGCGGCGGATGCGCTCGCGCGCGGCGTCGTCAACCCGAGCAGCGACGTGCGTGGGGACGGCAACCTCGGCGTGAGGATCGCTCTCGTCGAGGACAGCGGCGACTTCCTCGAGGGTCGGGTACATGCGCGAGTAGATGTCCGTGTATTCGAGGGCGTGGTCGCCCTCGTAGTGGACGATCGCCCGCCGATTGGTACGCTCGTGGACCCAGCGCGCACAGGCGACCAGGTTCGCGCCGGTGCCGGACTCGTTGCCGAGGCTCCAGCTCATGATCGAGGGGTGGTTCTTGTCGCGCTCAAAGGCGCGGACCGTGCGGTCCATGTAGGCATCGGCCCAGCGCGGGTCGTCGGAGGGATTATCGATCCACTCCCCCGTCCCCTCGAATCCGTGAGTCTCGATGTCTCCTTCGAGCATGACCCACAGGCCAATCTCGTCGGCCAGGTCGAGCACGCGGGGGTGGGGCGGGTAGTGGGAAGTACGAATCGCGTTGATTCCCATGGATTTCATGAGGGCGAGGTCCTCGCGTGCCCAGGCCTCATCGAACACGCGCCCCTCGGCGGCACGCACCTCGTGACGGTTAACCCCGTTGAGGGTCAGGGGCTCGCCGTTGGCCATGAGGACGCCACCTTCGATGGACACGCGACGGAAGCCGATGCGCAGGGACCGCTCCCCCGCGTCGAGGCCTTCCGAGGCCTGGACGCTGACGCGCGCCTCGTAGAGGGCAGGGTCCTGTGCGCTCCACGGGCGCACGCTGCCCACTTCGATGCGGCCGCTGCGGTAGCGACCGTCATCGCCGCGTTCGAGCGAGCAGGCGAAAGACCAGAGGCCGTCGATGCTGAGATGCCCGGAGAGATGCGCCTCCTGGGCACCAAGCACCCGGGCTTCGATGGTCACATAACCCACCCCGGCCTCGTAGTCGGTGTCGATCCACAGGTCTTCGATGGCGCCGGGAGAGAGGTGGCGCAGGCTCACCGAGCGGAAGATGCCGGGCAGCCACCATTGGTCCTGATCCTCGAGGTAGGAGCCGGGGCTGAACTGGTGCACGCGCACGGTGATCGCATTGACGCCGGGGCGCACGACCTCGGTCACGTCGAACTCGTGGGCGAGGCGCGAGCCGCGCGCCATGCCGATCCACGTGCCGTTCACCCACACGGTGGCCTGGCTTTCGACGCCGTCGAAGCGCAGGCGAATGTGGCCACCCTGCCAGTCTGCAGGGAGCTCGAAGGTACGACGGTAGTCGCCGACCGGATTGTCGTCGGGCGGGAAAGGCGGGTCGACCGGGAAGGGGAAGTCGACGTTCGTGTAGGCGGGGTGACCCCAGGCGCCCTCGCCTCGCAGGACCCAGTGGCTGGGCACGTCGATGGTGTCCGCGTCGTCGCTGACTGAGGGCTCATCCCACGGCTGCTCAACGTTGACGAAGGGAGCGGGGTCACTGCCGTGATAGGCGAAGCTCCACATGCCGTCGAGACTGAGGACCCCACAGTCGTCAGCGAGGTGCGCACGTGGCGGCACAAGCGCGCCTGCGCCAGGAGCATAGGAAGGTAGTATCGATATCACGTCTATGTGCCTTTCGGATGTCATCGTCGAAACTCCGATCGTCAGACACAAGACTAACACGTTATAGTTGTTGTGTTTCAACGAAACGCAACTGAGAATTGGGAGCCTTGCATGGAGCGCGCAACCCGGGCCGACGTCGCCCGCGCGGCAGGCGTCGCACCGTCGACCGTCTCGCTCGTCCTCAACGGACGAGGCCGGGACGTGAAGATCGCGCCCGCCACCATCGACCGCGTCAAGCAAGCCGCACGCGAGCTCAACTACATCCCCAACGCGGCCGCCCGATCACTGCGCCGGGGCAAGTCCCACCTCATCGCCCTCCTCATGGCCGAGCTGCCGGATGACCCCTTCGTGCCCGTCGTTCACACGGTCCTCACGACCGCGATGATCGACATTCAGCGCCACGGCTACCTGCTCCTCCCCCTGTTCCAGTCCGGCGACGGAGCCTCGGACGCGGAGGTCATCCGCGGCGTCCTGGGCGACACCCAGCTGGCCGGCATCATCCGCGAGACCACGTCGGCCGAGGCCTTCACCTCGCGCCTGCTTGCCAACCTCGGCATCCCCGTCGTCGCCATGTCGATGATCGAGGCCAACCCGACCGGATCAGAATCCTCCCTCATTCGCATCGACGAGGGTGCCGGCGTGCGCGACGTTCTCTCTGACTGCGCGCTCATGGACCGATCGACCGGCACGGGCAGCGGGCGGGCGGTGTTCCTGGCTGGACCGAACACGAACCACGCGCGCCAGAACCCGATCGCTCGCGCCTTCGGCACCGCGTTCACCCTCTACTCACTGCCCGACTGGGAACCCACCACGGCCTACCAGGCCGCGCTGCGCCTCCTCGACGAGGACCCATCAATCTCGCTCATCGCCCTGGCCGACGACTCGCAGGCCCCCGGCGTCTTCCAAGCCGCCGCAGACCTGGAACTGTCAGTACCCGGGGACCTGTCGATCCTCGGCTTCGGCAACCAGGACCACCGCAGCGCCTCCGCGCTCGGCCTCACGACCGTCGAGTGGCCCCTGAAGGACATGACCGAGGCCGCTGTTTCGTCGATCATCAACGTGATCGAGGGGCGCTCCCCCATGACCGATGTTCACCCCAGCGCATCCATCGACGAGGAGACCCCGGACGGCACCCCGATCGCGACGATCCCGACGCGCCCGGTCTGGCGCTCGTCGGTGGCCAGGCGCGCATAGGAGACGCACTCCCTCGCCGCGTCGGCAGTCACGAGCTTATTCCCCCACCCGTCCAGACGCACACACCCATTGCTGACACGGTCCCACCGGAAACGC
>JAHACW010000051.1 GCA_018375675.1 Actinomyces sp.
AATTGTGACAGCGCGAGTCCACCCTCCGAACGGCTTGAGTGCGCCGCTCCCCCACGAACGACGAGGCCGGGGCCGATCCGCGCTTTCACGCCCTCTCAGCCCCGGCCTCGTTCGTCGATGTTCAGTTCTCGGAAACGAAGCGGTCCACGCGAGCGAGCAGCTCGGCCTTCTCATCGTCCGAGATCCAGGCGATCTCGATGGAGTTGCGGGCGATGCGCTCCAGGTCCGCGCGACCCAGATCGAAACGCTCCGCCAGCGCGAGGTAGTTGTCCCCAACGTATCCGCCGAAGTATGCGGGGTCGTCGGAGTTGATGCTGACCTTGACGCCCGCGGCGGTCAGCTCGACGATCTCCTTGCCCTTCATTTCCTCGGTGACGAAGGAGTTGGACAGGGGGCACGAGGTCAGGCCGATGCCGTGGTCGCGCGCGTAGGCGACCAGCTCGGGGTCCTCGACGATATTCGTGCCGTGGTCGAGGCGCTCGGCGCCCAGCTCAGTGAGGGCCGCGCGGATGTTGTCGATCGAGCCAACCTGGTCGATGTCGCAGTGCATCGTCACGTGCAGGCCTGCCTCGCGGGCCAGGGCAAACACGTCGGCGAACTTCGTGGGCGGGTTGTCGCGCTCGTCGGAGTCAAGCCCGACGCCGATGAACATGTCCTTGTAGGGCAGGGCCGCCTGGAGGGTTTCGAGCGCGGACTGCGCGCTCATGTCACGCAGGAAGCACAGGATGAGGTCGGCAGACAGGCCGGCCTCGCGGGCCTCGACGACGGCACGGTGATAGCCGCGGATAACCGTCTCGATGGCGATGCCGCGCGAGGTGTGGGCCTGCGGGTCGAAGAAGCATTCGGCGCGCACGACACCGTTCGCGCGGGCGCGCTCGAAGTATGCGGCCGCCAGGTCGTGGAAGTCGTCCTCATCCTGAAGGACGTCCATGGCCGGATAGTAGACCGCCAGGAAGGACGTGAGGTCGTTGAACTGGTACGTCGCTTGGACCTCTTCGACCGTGGACTGGCCGATATCGACGCCGTTCTTGCGGGCCAGGGCCAGCTTCAGGTCGGGCTCGAGGGTGCCTTCCAGGTGCAGGTGCAGCTCGGCCTTGGGCAGTCCAAAGGCGAAGTCGCGGGTCACGTCGGTACTCATGTGTCCTCCACAGATAACGGGGCGGGTGTCGCGGAACAATTGTCCCACTCCACCCGCCCCATGCTGAAGGAGGTCACATAGCGAACGGCCCGACGCAGCGCCCACCGTTCACTCGGTCATACCGCCTGCCTCAGGCCAGCGCCCCCATCGGGTCCCAGGCCGGCAGGTGCAGCGGTTCCTCGGTGACGACCGCGCGCAGGTCCGCGGGCAGGTCATCCACGTGCACGGCCACCTCAAACACGTTGGCGTCGAACCAGGCGGCGTCCATCGTGAAGAAGCCCTTCTCGCCGGGCTCCTCGCCCCAGGAGTTCTCCACGCGGAAGCGGCGGGCGTTGCCTTCCTCGTCGATGTCGACGCCGGTGAAGAGCATCGCGTGGTTCATCGCGGACTCGCCCGTGTTGACGCGCTGCTCCTTCGAGGTGGAGAAGTCCACGCCGAAGAGGTTGTCGAAGTCGTACAGGCCGTCCACGAAGAGGCCGGAGGCTCGGTCGGACTGCTGACCGCAGTCAGCGCCGAACCAGACGGCGCGGCCCGAGGCCAGGATGGAGGCCGTGATCTCGCGGATCTGCTCGACGGGGGTGTTCACGTAGAGGATCGGGCGACCGCCCACGACGTTGCCCATGTGGTCGACCGTCAGGGTGTGGCCCTTGGGGTGCTCGGCGCGCGGGTCATCGACGAGGCACACGTACTGCGTGAGATCCACGTCCACGTAGCGCTCGTAGAACTCGTGCGGGGTGAGCACGCCATCGCGGTGGAACTCGCCCTTGTCGTCGCGCCACTCCCACTCGAAGGAGGCCGGGGGCTCGCCCAGGCAGATGACGAGGATGCGCCACACGTCGGCCAGAGCGGCCTCCTTGACCTCGAGGATCTCCTCCTCGGAGGCGCCGGCCTCGACGAGGGAGCGCAGCTCGAGGGCGGTGCGGCGCAGGACGACCTTCAGGCGACCGTTCATGGGAGCAGTGTGGCCGGAGGACTCGGTCTCGGGCATCGCAACCTTGGGGACGAGGCCGTGCTTGAGGTAGAGGGACACCGCCATGTCCCACTGGCCGCCGTCGGAGAGAACGTCGCCAAGCAGGAACTGCAGCAGGCGGCCGTCGAGGTCCTCGGTCTTCGCGGTCGCGATGACATCGGTGAGGAAGAAGTTGGCACGCTCAAACTTGTCCCAGAACAGCACGTAGTTCTGCGAGAACTCGAAGTCCTTGAGGCCCAGGTGGGTGCGCGCGGTCGAGCGCAACAGGTTGAGGGAGGAGAAGAGCCAGCAGCGGCCGGACTTCTTCTGCGAGGTCACCTTCCAGTCGTCCACCTTGTGGGACACAACCGTGGGGGTGGCGACCACCTTGGCGCGGTCGAAGGCGACCGGCTCGACGCCGGCGTGGGCGACGGCGTTGCGTGCGACCGCGCGGGCGGAGTCTGAGGATGCGTGCAGGGAGGCGACAAATTCGTCGGTGATCTCGTGTGCCATGGGCCGAGGCATTCCTTTCAATCGAGAGTCATTCTCTATAAGGATACGCGCTCACAGTGACCTAGACGACTCAACTCCGTTTAGAATGAGTGTTATTCATGTTCACTGATTGCGAAGGAGCATCAATGTTGGATCGGGGCGCATCGGGGCGCGAGATCGTTCTACAGGCCGGAGACTACGAGGCGCGGATCGTCACCGTGGGCGCCGGCTTGGCCGGCCTGCGCTACCGCGGGCACGACCTGGTCGTCCCCCACGGCGTGGGCGAGTGCCCCCCGGGCTACCTCGGCAAGGTGCTCATGCCGTGGCCGAACCGCGTCGCAGGCGGCTCCTATTCGTGGGAGGGCACATCCTACGACCTGCCGGTGGACGAGCCCACGTTCGGCACGTCGCTGCACGGTTTCGTCACCTTCCAGGAGTGGGAGATTGCCGAGGCCGACTCCTCCTCGGTGCTACTGCACACCCTGATCGCGGCACGCTACTCCTACCCGTGGACGCTGGCGGTGTCCACCCGCTACAGCCTGGACTCGGACGCGGGCCTCACCGTCGAGCTGTCAGCGACGAACATCGGCGAGGGCACCGCCCCCTACGGCGTCGGCTTCCACCCCTACCTGGCCGTCGACGGGCTACCGGCAGACGAGCTGGAGCTCGAGAATCCCGCCGCCATCATCTACGAGGCCAACGACTCCATGATCCCAGTGGCCGCCCACGACGTGGCCTCCTTCGGGTTGGACTTCCGCTCCCCCGCCATCATCGGTACCTCCCGCCTGGACCACGCCTTCGCGGGCCTACCCGAGGGCACCTGGGCCGTGACGCTGCGCGACCCCGCTTCAGGCGTGGGCGTGTCCCTTTCGTCTGACGCGCGCTGGCTGCAGGTCTACTCGGCCGACTACATCGGCCGCGTGGGCGTGGCCGTCGAGCCGATGAGTTGCCCGCCCAACGCCTTCAACTCGGGTACGGACGTCGTCGCCCTGGGCGCAGGAGAGACCCACACGCTGAGCGCGCGGATCTCCGGCTTCGAGAGCTGACGAATCCTAGTATTTCCCCGCGGCGGCGCGGATAAGTGTCAGGGCAACCGCTCCGGCCGTGGAGGAACGCAGGACGTTGTCTCCCAGCCCAATCGTGCGGGCGCCCGCGTCCACCAGCTGCGCGGTTTCCTCGGTCCCAATGCCGCCCTCGGGGCCCACGATGAGGGCGATGCGGGCGGGAAGAGACCCGTTCGCGGAGGCTTTCTGGACCTGCGCGAGCACAGCCCCGAGCGAATCCGTGGCCTCCTCGTGGCAGACGAAGGCCACCCCGGCCTCGTCCGTCAGGGATGCGACCCAGGAAGCGAGTTCGCGGCTGTCCTTGACGTCCTCAACGACCGGGACGTAGGCGCGGCGGGACTGCTTGGCGGCCGCGCGGGCCACTCCCTCCCACTTCGCGCGCCCCTTCTCGGCCTTCGGGCCCTTCCACTGGACGATGGCACGCTGGGAGGCCCACGGGATCACCCGGTCGATGCCGATCTCCGTGCAGATCTCGACGGCGGCCTCGTCGCGCCCGCCCTTGGCCAGAGCTTGAACGAGGATCACCTCGGGATTCGGCGCCTCCTCGCGGACAAGCTCGCGCACGATGAGGGACAGCGAGGCCTTATCGCTCCCACTCACCTCGCAGGTCGCGCGCGCTCCCGCGCCGTCGACGACGTCGACCCACTCCCCCGCGCCGATGCGGCGCACGGAGGCAGCATGACGCCCCTCGGCACCCGCGAGTGTCGCACTGTCCCCCACGGACAGCGACTCAAGGGCCGGGGTCAGGTCCGAGCCGAGGAAAACGGGCAGCGTCACGGTGCATCACCCCATGAAGGTGTCGCGGAGCTTGTCAAAGAACGAGGCCTGCTGACGATGGGGCTCCACGCGGACCTCGCCGCGCACCTTCGCCAGCTCCTCGAGCAGTTCGCGCGACTTGTCGTCGAGCTTCTTGGGGATCTGAACGTCCACGTGCACGTGCATCGAGCCGCGGCCCGAGCGCTGCAGGTGGCCGACGCCCAGGCCCTCCAGGACGATGTCGTCATTAGGCTGGGTGCCCGGGTTGATCGTCACGGTCTTCTTACCGTCGAGAGTCTCCAGCTCAAACTCGGTGCCCAGCGCCGCCGTGGTCATCGGGATCGTGATCCACGTGTGCAGGTCGTCGCCTCGGCGATCGAACACGGGGTGCTTCTTCTCGCGAATCAGCAGGTACAGGTCGCCGTTCGGGCCGCCGCCAGGGCCGACCTCGGCCTCGCCGCTGACGCGAATCTGGGTACCCTCTGAGGCACCCGCCGGGATGTTGATGTTGAGGGTGCGGCGCGTGCGCACGCGACCCGCTCCCGAGCACTCGGCGCACGGGGTCGCAATCGTGTTGCCGTATCCCTGACACGACGGGCAGGGAGCCTGCGTCTGCATACGACCGAAGAGCGAGTTCTGAATCTGGGTGACAAAGCCCGAGCCATGGCAGGTGGTGCACTGCGTGGGCGAGGTACCCGGCTGGCACATCGAGCCGTTGCAGGCATCGCACAGGACGTGGGTGTCGAAGGAGACCTCCTTGGCGGCACCGAAGGCGGCGTCCTCCAGGGTGATATCAACGGTCACCTGCTTGTCCTTGCCGCGACGCACGCGGGACGCCGGGCCGGCAGCGGACGCACCGAAGCCGCCGCTGAACATGGCCTCGAAGATGTCGGAGAATCCGCCGAAGCCGCCGCCCGCACCCGCGCCACCGCCGCGCAGAGCATCAGGACCACCGATGTCGTACATCTGGCGCTTCTCGGGATCCGAAAGCGTCTCATAGGCAACGGACAGCTCCTTGAAGGCTTCCTCAGAGTCGGCTCCCGCGTAGTCGGGGTGGAGCTTACGCGCGAGCTTGCGGTAGGCCTTCTTAATCTCGTCCTGGCTGGCGTCACGGGCGACACCGAGAACCTCGTAGTAGTCTCTCACGGCTGCTCTTTCTTCTCGTGGGGGATGTTCATCAACGTCTGTGGGGCGGCTTAGTCGCCGCGCTGGGAGGCGAGGTAGCGCGACAGGTAGGCGGCGACCGCTCGCACGGAGCTCATGGTGCGCGCGTAGTCCATGCGCATGGGGCCGACGATACCCAGGTGAGCGGATCCGACGGAATCGTCGGCACCGGCACGGTACGTACCCGTGACGACGGCGGCTTCCGCCAGGCCGTCGTGGGGATTCTCGGCGCCGATGCTCACGTGCACATCAGCGCCCGGGTCGGCCTCGGCGAAGAGACGCATGAGGACGACCTGCTCCTCGAGAGCGTCCAGAACGGGGGCAATGTCGTGAAAGTCGAGGGCTCCACGGGCCAGGTTCGCGGCACCCGCGACAACGATCTTCGACTCGCTTTGACCGCTCAGGACGTCCGTGAGGGCCGCACCGATCGCGGCAACGGTACCGACCAGCTCAGGCCGGGCCGAGGCCGTGGCCTCGTCAACGTAGGCCTGCGCGGTTCCAGAGGTCGCACCGTCGCAGTGGCGGCGCAGGTGTTCGCGCACCTCGCGCAGCTCCCCGTCGTCGAGGGGCGCGTGGAGGGTGAGGCTGCGCTCCCCGACCTCGCCGTCCGTGGTGATGACGACGACAAGGACCCGACCGGGAGCCAGAGCGATGACCTCAAGGTGCTTAAGAACGCGCACGCGCGCCCCCGGGTACTGCACGAGGGCGACCTGGTGCGTCACCTGGGCGAGGAGACGAACGGAGCGCTCCACGACGTCGTCGATATCGACGGACTCGGCCAGGAAGGTCTCGAGGGCGTGGCGTTCCGGCCCACTCATCGGCTTGAGTTCGGCGAGTCGATCGACGAACACGCGGTAGCCGCGGTCGGTCGGCACACGCCCCGCCGAGGTGTGTGGCTGATAGATGAGGCCGGCTTCCTCCAGCACCGCCATGTCGTTGCGGATGGTCGCGGATGAGACGCCGAGGCCTCCGGCGGCGATGGCCTTAGAGCCGACGGGTTCGCGGGTGGCCACGTACTGGGTGACGATGGCGCGCAGGACGTCGAGCCTGCGGTTCTGTGCGCTGTTGCGCGTCATGCCATCTCCTCCCGTTCTGGCACTCCTACTTCCTGAGTGCCAATGCTACTCCTCGCAGCCAATAGGGGGCGACATGAGGGCCGAGCCGGGTGTGCGCCCTGCGCGAACCTCACACTGGGCGACGCGACTCATTGCGCCCAGGGTACGGTCACGAAGTCGATGAGCTCCTCGACCCGTCCCAGCAGCGCCGGCTCAAGGTCGCGATAGGTGCGCACGGTGGACAGGATCCGCTTCCATCCCATCGCGATGTCACGCTGGTCGGCGTGCGGCCAGCCGAGAGCCTCGAGGGTTCCATGTTTGATGTCGGTGCCGCGCGGGACGTCGGGCCAGCGCTCGAGGCCGACGCGGGCTGGCTTAACGGCCTGCCAGATGTCGACGAACGGGTGGCCGAGGACGAGGACCGCGCCCGGCCAGCGAGCCGATACGGCCTCGGCGATTCGCGACTCCTTCGACCCGGGGACCATGTGGTCGACGAGGACGCCCGCGCGCGCGGTGTCCGTCGGACCGAAAAACTCCAGGATCGCCTCAAGGTTGTCGACGCCCTCAAGGAGCTGCACGGCGATCCCGGCCTCGGCCAAGTCCTCGCCCCACACGTGTTGGACGAGTTCGGCGTCGTGGCGACCCTCGACCCAGATGCGCGAGCGCTTAGCAACCTTGGGCCCGCTCGACGCGGGAGCGAAAGACCCGGAGTTCGTGATACGCCGCCCCGACGCGCTCACCTGAGTCCCCGGCGAAGCCTGGGCGGGAGCCGGGCGCGGAGGCAGCGCCTCTATGGGGCGCCCCTCGAGCCAGAAGCCGGGGCCGAGGGGGAAGGAGCGACGCACTCCTCGACGATCTTCGAGTTCGACAAGGTGAATACCGCCAGACTTCTCCACACGGGTCACTGCACCGACCCAGCCCGAGGCTACATCCTCGAGGACCATACCGATCTCGACATGGACGGCCTGCGAACGCGGACGCCGCGCTCCCGGCCCATCGCGATGCGGGTCGTGGGCAAAAATGTTGTGGCCGTAGGGGTCTGAGCTATTCACCCGGCATACTCTAGCGGCACGGGAATCAGTGCAGGCTCACGACACGAATGAGCATCGACACGAGAGCTGCCAGGATCCATGAGGAGACCGAGCCAATCAGGAACTCTTCGGCCTTCTCGCCCGTCGAATCCTGCGAGATTTCGGGGAATCGAATGACTCCCTTGGCGGCGACGACTGCCGCGATCGCAACCTCCGCACCGGCACCGGCCAAAACGATGATGAGCAGACGTTCAAGCGGACCGATCCAGCGTCCACCACGCAGGGCAGTCACTTCCTCCTCGTCCGACTGCGCACCCAAGACGGGCAGCGCGCCGGACATGACCTCAGGTTCCGCGACCTCACCCGCGTCACCATCAGTATCCTCCCCATCGGCCACCGGCATCGCCGGCAGAACGGGAGCGTTGATCCACCCGGGGACGGGATCAGATGCGCGACCACGCGCGCACTGCAGAATCGCCGTAATCAGGTGATTCACAGGACCCGTCACAAGGAAGAGAACCGCGATGATCAGGTCCATGGGGCGCCCTGAGCGCAGCGACAGCAGGGGGAAGTTCAACGGCTCCAGGCTCAGCAACGCAACGAAGCCGACGGATGCCAACGCCCAACGAGCGAGAACGCCACGCGCCGACGGATCGACGAGGTCCCACGCGAACCACACGAGCGCGAGAGTCGCGCCGATCGCGTTCGCAACAGCACTCACTCCCAGGATGAACCAGGAGTAGCAGATCACTGCGAGGAGCAGCGTCAGAAAGAGCGACAGGCGTCGCGACCAGCGGCGCGGGTCAGAGGTGAGAAGTACGGTCAGCTCCGAGGCGGCGATGCCCAGGAGAAGAACTTCATGCACGAGCGGCCTCCGCGATGATCAGTGACGACTGAATGAGCCCCACCCCCGTGCCCCGGGCGAAGTCGGAGATGGCCTGCTGCGACAGCTTCTCGACGCGAGCGATCTCCACCTGCGTCTTACCCAGCAGCAGCGAAGCCGTGATGCGACGATGACGCGCCGACAGCTTGAGAATCGAATGATCGCGCAGGCTCAACATGGCGTTGATGCAGGTCTGACAGCGCGAGGAGAACTCGGATTCGACGGACGCATGCGCCATAAACCACGTGCGGATGAACGGGTTGGAGGAATCCTGCACATCGTGCGCTCGATTAATCGCAGCTCGAGCCGCCCACCACGCGGATCCATCCTGAAGAGCCGCCGACTCTGCGCCGCGGCCACGGGCTGGAGCCTGGCGATGCACGCCCGACGCGAACTCCTCAATCCGACCGGCACCGATGCCGAAGCGCAGCTGAAGCTGCGGGGGAAGGAGAAGCTGCGCGCGCAGCGTCAGGAGGAGAGCATCCTCGAGCGTGTAGGCAACCGCCTGAAACTCGTCACCCACCGTCGGGTATGGAGCCTGCAGGAGAGCCAGCCCCTCACTGGCCCGTTCCAAGGCTGCTTCAAAGATTCTCTGAGCGTCTGCACGATTGGTCAACGTACGAGAGCCCACGATGTCAGCAATGACAGCGTATCGCAGAGTCACAATACCACACTTTTCCTTGTATCTGCCCCTCCACAAGCCCTCTCAAGGAGACGGCCAGCAGACAGCACGGCTTCACATGACATACCTAGGCAAACATATTTCAACCATGATGTCAACAGTATTGCCACGTAATCCAAGCTTGTCACATTCACACTACTCAAACACTTATGAATACCTCATAAAAGCACCCGCGCTTTTGCTTGTATCTAGAAGCATACAAGTACTATCGCGGCGATTCATGGTACAAATAATCGTTTACCACCGCATGCAGATTACGGAGATTCTCCGGAAAAAAGGAGTCAATACCCCATCAATTCGCGGGTCACATAGTCGGCGAGCAGCCGGCCACGCAGCGTGAGAATCGCTCGTCCCCTGAGGGCAGCAGCGCCATCGATGAGACCGTCCGCGATGAGCGCGGCAACGCGCCCACTCGAGGCCACGCCGACCCCCAGAGATCCCCCGGCCTCGTCAATCTCCCGAGTGGCGGGCAGATCGGCCAATTCGATCCCCTCGGAGGTGCGCACGCCCAGCATGACGCGTTCGAGCTCTCGCGTGTCCTCATCCAAGATCTCCCCCGCGTAGGCAGCGGAACGCCCCTCGCGCAGCCGAGCGGCGTACGCGGCGGGGTTCTTGACGTTCCACCAGCGCATACGTCCCACGTGAGAATGCGCCCCGGGGCCCAGGCCCCACCAGTCCCAATCGCGCCAGTAGGCAAGGTTGTGCGCCGACGCGTGCGCGTAGAAAGTGGACGGGCGATCCGAGGCCAGGTCAGCATCGGTCGCGCGCGCAAAATTGGAGATCTCGTACCAGGCATAACCGGCCTCACCCAGGAGCGCATCGGCCAGCTCGTACTTGGCGGCCTCGTCGTCCGGATCAGGGGTCGGCAGTTCTCCCCTGGCGACCTGCGCACCCATCTTGGTTCCCTCCTCGACAACGAGGGCGTACGCGCTGATGTGGTCGGTCTCGTAGGACAGGGCGAAGCGCAGAGACGTCTCCCAGTCGGCGAGGCTCTCCCCTGGCGTACCGTAGATGAGGTCAACGGACGTCGACAGGCCCGCGTCCTTCGCCCACTGGACGACGAGGGGCACCCGCTCGGGAGTGTGGGTACGGTCGAGAGTCTTGAGGATCGCAGGGACCGCGGACTGCATGCCGAAAGAGACACGCGTAAAACCCGCATCAGCCAGCTGCACCAGCCCCTCGCGTGTCACCGTGTCGGGATTGGCCTCAAGGGTCACCTCAGCGCCGGGCGCAATGCCAATGCGCTCACGCAGACCCGTCAGGATCTCGGTGAGCTCGGCAGTGTCAAGCATCGTCGGAGTGCCCCCACCAAAAAAGACAGTCCGCGCCTCACGCTCGGGTAGCCCGGACTCAGCCATGACACGAGCAGCCAGCGAGGCTTCGGCCAAGACCGACGGAGCGTAGTCCCCCACCTGCGCTCCCGGGCCGAAACCCACCGTGTAGGTGTTGAAGTCGCAATACCCGCAGCGCACGCGACAAAATGGCACGTGCACGTACAGGGAGAGCGGACGGTGGGCCTCTACCTCGACGAGGCCGGGGTCCAGAGCACCGTCATCTGGCCAGCGCTGACCGTCTGGCTGCGCGGGGCTCACGAGCGCCCTCCCGTTAGCGCGGAGGTCACGCCGGACCTCATGGCGGACTCAGCCACGGGGACGGCGAATACCGACGATGTCGTGGGCATGACGGCCCGCATCGATGCCTCGGGTCTCAAAGTGCGTAACGAAGCGTCCCTCAAAGCGCGGGGCAAATCCGCCGCGCTCCGGCTGCGGATCCTCCGGGTCCGGACGCTCTCCCGCGTGCGGGTTCTCGAAGAGCTCGCACGCTTCGATAACGTCGCGCATCTGCCAGGCGTAGTCATCCCAGTCGGTGGCCAGGCGCCACACTCCCCCGTCACGCAGCAAGCGCGCAACCTCACGCGCGAAGGAATCGGAGACGAGGCGACGCTTGCGATGCCGAGCCTTACGCCACGGGTCGGGGAAGAAGGTCCAGACCTCATCCAAGCACGCGTCCTCCAGCATGATCGGCAGTGCCTGGGCAGCGTCGGCCTCGATGACGCGAATGTTGTCCACGCCGGCCTCGACCGCCTTGGAGACTAGCTTGGCGATACCCGGGACCCACACCTCGAGAGCGAGGAAGTTGCGTTCGGGGTGAGCGGCCGCGGCCGCGACGATCTGTTCGCCCGTGCCCGAGCCAATCTCGAGCGTTACGGGCGCGCTGCGCCCAAAGAGCTCGGCCAGATCGATCGTGAAATCCTGCGCGACCGTCGTGTAGCCGACGCCGCGACGCGGCTCCACCACGTAGCGGTGCGCATGGGCCTCCCACGTGCGCACGAGGTTCGCGGGCAGCTCGCGCGTGCGCCGCGTGAAAGACTTCGTGCGGCTCATGAAGACCGTGCCCTCGGGGGCCTCGCCCGGACGACGATCCGCTCGCTGGCCGACGGAAGCATGGCCCTCCACGGCCTCGTTCACCTGATCCCCGCTCACTTCTTACCCGTCGGAACGTCGGAGGTCAGAGCCGCAATGAAGGCTTCCTGCGGCACGTCGACACGGCCGATGGACTTCATACGCTTCTTGCCTTCCTTCTGCTTCTCCAGCAGCTTGCGCTTACGGCTGATGTCGCCGCCATAGCACTTGGCGAGCATGTCCTTGCGCAGGGCCTTAATGGTCTCGCGAGCGATAACGCGCGCACCGACGGCTGCCTGGACAGGGATCTCGAACTGCTGGCGGGGAATGAGTTCCTTCAGACGCTTCGTCATGCGCTGGCCGTAGTTGTAGGCGCCGTCGCGGTGAACGATCGCGCTGAACGCGTCGACGCGGTCGCCGTTGAGCAGGATGTCGACCTTGACGAGGTCGGCGCTCTGCTCACCGCTCTCCTGGTAGTCCAGGGAGGCGTAGCCGCGCGTGCGGGACTTGAGCTGATCGAAGAAGTCGAAGACGATCTCGGCGAGGGGCAGCTGGTAATGCAGCTCCACGCGGTCCTCGCTCAGGTAGTCCATGCCCTGCATGGAGCCGCGGCGCTCCTGGCACAGCTCCATGATGGTTCCCGTGAACTCGGTGGGTGTCAGGATCGTCGCGTTGACGACGGGCTCGCGCACCTCGGAAATCTTGCCTTCGGGGAACTCACTCGGGTTGTCGACGCGCACCTCGGTGCCATCCTCCGTCACGACGCGGTAGACGACGTTCGGAGCGGTCGCGATGAGGTCGAGGTTGAACTCGCGCTCCAGGCGCTCGCGGATGATCTCCAGGTGGAGCAGCCCGAGGAAGCCGCAGCGGAAGCCGAAGCCGAGGGCCGCGGAGGATTCGGGCTCGAAGGTCAGCGCCGCGTCGTTGAGCTGGAGGCGCTCAAGGGCGTCGCGCAGATCCGGGAAGTCCGATCCGTCGACCGGGTAGATGCCGGAGAAGACCATCGGGTTCGGGTCTCGGTAGCCCTCGAGAGCCTCGGTTGCGCCGCGCACCTGGCTGGTGACGGTGTCGCCGACACGGGACTGACGCACATCCTTCACGCCCGTGATCAGGTATCCGACCTCACCGGCGCCGATGCCCTCTTCAGGCTTCGGCTCGGGCGAGATGACGCCCAGCTCCAGGAGCTCGTGGGTGGCGCCCGTCGACATCATGCGCACGCGCTGCCGGGTCGACAGGACGCCGTCGACGACACGCACGTAGGTAACGACGCCGCGGTAGGTGTCGTACACGGAGTCGAAAATCATCGCACGCGTCGGGGCGTCGGGGGTTCCCTCCGGGGCGGGGACGACCTCGACGATGCGGTCGAGGAGGTCCTCGACGCCCTCGCCGGTCTTACCGGAGACCTTCAGGACCTCGCTCTCGTCACAGCCGATGAGCTGGGCGACCTCGTGCGCGTACTTCTCGGGCTGCGCGCCCGGCAGGTCAATCTTGTTAAGGACCGGGATGATCGCGAGGTCATTCTCGAGCGCCAGGTACAGGTTCGCGAGCGTCTGGGCCTCGATACCCTGCGCAGCGTCGATGAGGAGGACCGCGCCCTCGCACGCGGCCAGGGAGCGGGAGACCTCGTACGTGAAGTCCACGTGACCGGGCGTGTCGATCATGTTGAGCGCGTAGGGGGTACCCTCGTGTGCCCACGGCATGCGCACCGCCTGGCTCTTAATCGTGATGCCACGCTCGCGCTCGATGTCCATGCGATCGAGGTACTGGTCGCGCATCTCGCGCGCCTCGACGACGCCGGTCAGCTGGAGCATACGGTCCGCGAGCGTCGACTTCCCATGATCAATATGGGCGATGATGCAGAAGTTACGGATCTGCCCCTGCGGGGTATGGGCCGGGCGAATCTGCGCCTGCTGCGCGGGCGTGGGGATGGGCACGTGAACCTCCGTGAAGTCGTTAACCTCCTTATCGTCCCATTGTCATAGGACTTTGTGCCAGTTCAGGCGCGGGAAGTCGCGCACAGTGGCCACGCCTCACACCATTTACCCCTCTCCTTACTCCATTCCTCCACTCTCCGACTCCGCGAGGAGGGCTGCAGCCTCGCTGAAGTCGCATTCTTCCCAGTCATCGGGGTGATCGTCCCGGAGCTTGCGGGCAATCGACATGGCCCGCCCCTCATCTCCGCGCAACGTCGCAAGAGTCAGCAGGATCGTGCGGATACGGGCAGTCATCGGGTCACGATCCCCCAGGTACCTGCGGCAGTCCTCGGCCAGAACCGTCCAGAGGTCCTCTCCCGCGTCCCGATCCCCGCCCATCCAGGTGTTGCGCGCGATCTCGTTGCGCAGCCGCAGGACTCGCCAGTCGCCATGGTCCGCGACGGTCAGCAGAGCGTCCATGTTGCGCTCGTAGAGGGCAATGGCCTCGTCGTAGCAGCGATCAGCAGAGAGTACCTCGGCGAGGTTGTCGCGCACCGTCAACAGTGTCATGTCGGCCTCCTCGCGCTGCCCCTCCATCTCGGACAGGAGCTCGCGATACACGCGCGCAGCCTTCTTCCATTTGCCCGTGTGCTTCCACGGCATCGCCGAATTGTTGCGGATGGCGATGGAGATCTCAGGGTCGAGACCCGGGCAGTGCTTCATGTCGGCCAGGAGAGCCGAGAACTTGCGGATCGCCATATCGTGCTGGCCGAGGATGGCGAGCCAGTAGGCTTCCGAGTTACGCATCATCAGGATGAGCGGATGGCAGCGCTCCAGGTACCTCTCCCCCAGCCGCGCAGCCTGGGCGGCCAGCTTCCGACACTGTCCGTAGGATCCGAGAGCCGCGTACCAGTCGATGCAGAGCTTGGCGGCCTCCAGACGCAGCTCGACGGGGGCATCATCGTCTCGATATGCCTCCAAGCCATGCTCGAGTGCCTTATCTACCTTGCCCGCGGCCCCGCAGCGCACGGATTCATGGAGCGAGGACCGCGCCCGCGTCGCGCTCGTATTATTCCCCTCGTGCGTGCCACCTCCAGCCAGCGCATCCAGAGAAACAAACGGTCCATGCATCGTTGCAGTCAACATCGTCGTCACCTTTCTATTGTTGGTTGTTCACCTGCGAACAACGACAGAGTGACACCGCCCGTTATGCACTGTCACGCGCCATTACGAAGCCTGTGGATAACTCGCGATCGTCGTAGGGGCCTGTGGATAAAACACGCTCCCAAACGCCTGCCGTATGCTGGTCCCATGAACTCAATCGTCAGGGGCATCATCAACTTCCTCATCGGCGTCATCTCCGGCGCCACAGAGGAGGCGCAGAAGAACACCACGACCACCAAGACGGGGCAGCGTCAGTCGAGCAAGAAGTCGACGCCTCAGCCGCGTTCATCCTCGTCCTCTTCCGCGGATTCCAGCTCCCACCACCACTACGAGGACCCGGCGACCTCGAATCGGCCCAAGACCTCGATCCGCGAAGCCAGCATCGCCGACGCACTCGCCCACGCCTCGTACACGCCCGTCATGGACGGCGACGCGGATCCCGGCGAGGTCGTGTGGACCTGGGTGCCCTACCAGGAGGATGCCTCCGTCGGTAAGGATCGCCCGGCCGTCGTCATCGGCGCGCAGGGCGAAGGCGTGTACATCCTGCAGCTGACGAGCAAGGACCACACGCGCGACGCCGCCCAGGAAGCTGCCGCCGGACGCTACTGGCTCGACATCGGCGCGGGCGACTGGGACTCGAAGGGACGTCCCTCCGAGGTTCGCCTCGACCGAGCCCTGTGGGTCAAGGCCACCGACGTGCGCCGCGAGGGCGCCATCCTGCCCAAGAAGACCTGGCAACTCATCGTCGATGCCCTCGAGGAGCACTACCGCACGCACGGCGACTGACGCCTCGGACACGTGACCGACCTTACGAGGCGCGAGAACGCCTAGGGATATGACGAAAAGGCCCCTTCCTGGTATGATCGGTCGTTGGACTCCCGGCCTGGTCGGGCAGGGGGTCTGGTTAAGACCGTTTGCGGGTGTCCCCACGCCTAAGTCCCGGTCTTGACACAGCCCTCACCGACCCTGTCAGACATACATCAAGGAGAAATCCGACTGTGGCAAACATTAAGTCCCAGAAGAAGCGCATCCTCACCAACGAGAAGCGCCGCGTTCGTAACCAGTCCGTGAAGTCCGAGCTGAAGACCCTGGTCCGTCAGACCCGCGAGGCTGTTGAGGCCGGCGACAAGGAGAAGGCTCTCGCTGCACTGCGCGTCGCTTCGCGCAAGCTGGACGTCGCCGTCTCCAAGGGCGTCATCCACAAGAACCAGGCTGCGAACCGCAAGTCCAAGCTTGCTCGTCGCGTCGCCTCGCTCGGTGACTGAGCGCGAACGATAGTTTGACGTGAAGCGGGCCGCCCACTGGGCGGCCCGCTTTCGTGTATCCCCACTCCCCCGTCGTCAGGCGCGAACCGCCCGCCCTGTGGCCTCAGCGCACACTACTTCCGCTCGCGAGCGTCAATACGCACAAGCCGCGCGGGACGCGGCCCACCCCCCCGCGCTCCGGCGCCGGGCGCACATAACGAAGCCCCGGCCTCGTCGAAACGAGGCCGGGGCAAACGTGATCGTTGAGCGCTTACTCGAGCTCGAAAGCGCCCGTGTAGAGCTGGTAGTACACGCCCTTCTGGGCGATCAGATCAT
>JAHACW010000052.1 GCA_018375675.1 Actinomyces sp.
GGGAGGCCCCATGGTCGCTCACAACTACGAGACCAACACCAACATCAGCACAAGAGGCACGTCCAACGCCACGCCCCTAGTCGCAGGCTTCCTGGCCCTAGCCAAACAGAAGTGGCCCAACGCCACCAGCAACCAACTCCTCCAACTGCTCACACACACAGCCCGAACCGATCAAAGCGGGTGGAACAAGTACATCGGATACGGCGGAGCAGACCCCGGAGCCATGGTCAACACCGATCCGTCCCAGTACCCCGACGAGAACCCGATCATGGACAAGGGCAACGACCGCCTCGGCCCCACCAACGAGGAATCCCAGCAGTACCTCGCCGGCCTCGCCGACCCCCGAGACATCGCTGGAGACTCCACCTACACTTACCGAGGCATCGACGAAAGCATCTTACGGGACACCGACACCACCGTACCCATGCACCTGGGCACCAGCCCCCGCTACCACGCCAAGTAGGACAGAAAAGACCCCGCGTCGCCACCGTTTGGTGGTTCGACGCGGGGTCTATCGTCTCTCAGGATCAGCTCTTCGACGAAGAGTTCATCGCAGCAACCACAATCGCTACGATGGCGGAGACCAGGATCAGGATGATGCCGAGCGGCGTGAGGTAGAACAACATGATGACTCCGAGCCATAACAAGCCGTCTCCACTATCGCCATGATCGCCGGGAATGAGCCCAATGAACACCTCGGCAAGGAGGGGCGAAACCGCCAAAAACAGGCCAACTACGAGCAAAATGACCGCCAGCTTGTATGACGTGCGACGACGAGCAGGCACCGCAGGTCCGTAGACCCCAGGCCCTGGCTGCGGGAAGCCTGCTTGCATCCCGGCCCCCACGGGCATCTGCCCCCAACTCTGCTGCATGTCGGGTTGCATGGCTTCCACCGGCGCATACTGCACCTGAGGGGGAGCCGGAACCTGCTGGGGGCCGGGCACCTGCTGGGGGTTGTACCCCGCCACAGCGTTCGGGTCGGGGACCTGGGGATTCGGTGTTGTCACAGGTGTTCCTTGGGGGTCGATGGTGTAGGAGCAGAGGTCGACGGATGAGACGATCTTAGAACAGCGAGATGAGAGAGAAGAACCCGTAGATCAAGAGGATCAGAAGAACGACGAGGCCGACAACCGTGAGCGGCGCAGCATTCATGAGCAGGCCTCGGGCGATGTAGCCGCGCTCGGAGGGGTTCTTCGTCTGCTTGAGCGCAATGATGCCGAGGACCAGACCGATAATGTTCACCACGACGACGGGGATGGAGAAGAATCCGGCCATGAAGATGAAGGCAATTGGAGCCAGGTCCAGCCCGTGCTCACCTCTCGGAATCAGCACGTACACCAGCGTTCCGAGGATAACCACTGCGAAGACAACAAGTCCGGTGATCCCGAATCCGCGACACGCTGCACCGAGGGCCTTTCCTCGGCTGCGTCCCGGCACGGCGAGCTGCCGGGGGTCCTGCGACGGAGACACATGTGGGCCAGGACCATTCAAATATGGGGCTGTCACAGTTATTCCTCCAATCGATGGTGGCTATCAAACAGCGGCATTCCGGATGGGTCAGGACGCCATCGCAAAGAGGAAGGTGAGCGTAACAGCAGCCAGGAACAGGAACATCGGGATGACATTCATCCAAATCCCGACCTTGGATAGCGTGTCGCGACGAGAATCCTGCACCCGCTTGCGCCCAGTCACGCCAAGGATGAGACCAACGATGTTTATGATCGCACCCGGGATGTAGGTCATTACGGCGCCAAATATGAAGGCGAGCGGAGCCATAGCCCTCTCATAGGAGTCATGCGCATCGAACGAGATATAGGCTGCAAAGAACAGCCCACCACCGCAGATGACAATCCCAACAACACCAAGGCATATGGAGGCCACGCCGAGGCCTCGGCTGGGCGGAGCAGCAAATTCCGGCGCCGGCTGCATGTCGGCGTAGGGGTTACCTGGCACGATACCGGGGTAGGCAGGCACCGTGCCCGGATTACCCGGCACACTGCCGGAGTAGTTGGGCATCCCCGAGCCGACAGGATTGGGCATCGTCATCGTTGATCCTTCGTAGGTTGACAGTCGCGCCCATGCGGGCGACTACGACAATCCTAAACGAGAGGGAGTCGGAACCTCCCGTGGCGGTATCAGGCTCTCGATGACGAGGCCGACGCGGCTCGAGACCTCCTCACGTCGCGAGAAGGTGTTATTTCCATCCGAATAGCCACTCGGCGAAGCCTGCTCCCAGCACGCTGTAGGCCCCGACAATAACGAGGACGGGACTCAGGCACAGGACCACTCCGCACAGGCTCTCGCTGCGCTGTCTGCTCGACACATCTGATTCACCCAGCTCTGCCCTGGCGATGACGAGGCCGGTAAGACTCAGACAAGTGGTGAGGCCACCGCCGATCATCGCAATGACACGGTTGTAGACGATGCCGTCAACCTGATGGAAGTCTGGGTGGAGCAGGACGACTATCTCGACGATGATCACAGCGGCGATGGAGATCGCGGTGACAATCCAGGCACCGGCACCACATCTGAGGGGCGTCCACCTTTTGCGGGGCGTGCCGGGATACGGCTGTACCCCGCCACGTTCACGATCCGGAGCCTCCATGCCCCTCCCTCCAAAAGTCTTTCAAGAATTGAGATTAATGGAGAGAGGGTGTTAACGCAAGGAGGAATGAGCTGGGGATAGCGCTCTACGAGATTGAGGCAAGAACCACCAGGGGAAGGAAAAGCACGCACCAGCACAGGGGCGCATTCAGGACTATTCCCCACGTGGCGAGTGCCCGCTCAGACTCACTGTCGGCATTCCGACGCGCCCGTATTCCCTTGATCAAGCCAGTCAGCTGGGCAATGCACACCGGGACGCCCACGTAGAGGCAGACAATGATGACAGTGAGGCCGGGCAAGAACGGATCCTCTGTCGTAGCGAAATCCTTGAGGACCGCGAACAGACCGATGAGCGACGCTTCACCCATCGTCAGCAAGCCTGCGACCCCCAGCCCCACCGATGTCGCACCCGCACTGCTGAAGAAGCGCTCAAACAGGGACACACACGCAGCCAGGACCGCACCACCACACACAGCGAGGAGAACAGCGAGACTGCCTGGGCTGTCAGTAAGGCCCACGGCAGGGATGATGCCGGCGCAGCCAAGGAAGAAAGCATTCACGCCCACTCCCAGCGCGCAGCGCCCGAGCTCCGCGCGATCCTCGGCATGCCTTCGCCCCACGAATCCGGCGATGACACCCACCAGATGAACGATCCCCGCCACGACGGCTGCAGGCAGGAGGGAACGGACAAACTCGCCGTCGCTCATGACCGCAAACTCGCCGGGAATGACGAGGTGAGCACGGGCGTTCATCTCATCAAAAACCGAGGTCGACAGGACGATGAAACCCCCGATGCTCACGGCAAGTCCCAAGAGTGCGCAGGCCATGGACAACCTGTTCATCCTTCGCAACATGCGCTTGTTGGGCACAGGCGCGGGACCGCTGTGATCATTCATCACTATCTCCATCCGACGCTTCAGTGACCTACTTGAACAACATCAGAACGATCATGAAGGCGGTGAAGACGACGTATGGGCTTGCGTTCAGGAGGATTCCCAGCCAGTTGAGCTTCCGCGTCTTCGGCTTCCCCACTGCCCCAACAATCCCGATAACACCACCGGCGAGGTTCACCGGGCCAATAAACATCAGCGCAAAGAGCGGCAAGAATCCGATCGCTTCCTTGCCGCTCGGGTCGGGGTCGGATGCGCTGGCTCGGATAGCAAGCCACATGGCCAGTACCGTCAGGCCGATGAGGGCCCACCCGACAACACCCAAGATGATCGACGCTCGATTCACCTTCTGAGTCACGGGCACAGAACCCGGAGCGAATCCCTGCGGAACCGCCGCATATCCCTGAGACGTGGGCTGTGCGGGCGCGTATGGTCCCGAAGGCTGTTGCTCAGGCTGCTGAGGGTAAGGCGTACTCATCTCACTACTCCTATGCGTCACGTAAGGCTGTTACCCGAGGAGGGTGCGCAGCACCTGCGCAACCCCGGCCTCGTTGTTTGAGGGGGCGACGAAGCGCGAGGCCTCGACGACGTCCTGCGAGGCGTTGGCCATCGCGAAGGACAGGTCCCCCTCGCTCATCATGGACAGGTCGTTACCGGCGTCGCCGAAGACGGCGGTCTGAGAGCGATCAACACCGAGGAAACGCTGCAGGTCGCGCACGGCGCTGCCTTTGTCGACGCCTCGGATCTGCAGGTCCGCCCAGTTCGCGCCGGAAATCGCGTACTGGTGTGTGTCGGCGAAGTTGGCCAGGGTGGCCTCCGCGAGCGCCTCGACCGGGCCGAGGACGAAGACAGCGAGCTTGACGATCGCGTCGTCGATTTCGCCGGCCTCGATGGCGTCGATGATGGCGCTCTGGTCATCCACGCGCTTGGTGCGGTGGTAGTAGGGCATGACGCCGTCGACGAAGCGGTCGTCGGTGCGCTCGACATAGGCGAATTGCTTGCCGCACATGACCAGGCCCCCGTCGATCCCGTCCGGCCCCGAGGTGGCCTCACGGACGAGGCGGATGACCTCGCGCACCGTGGGGGTGTCCACCGGATGGGAGGAGACCTCGACGCCGTCGCGCATGACGATGCCGCCGTTCTCACCAATGACGGTCATGCCGGGGCGCCCGGGGAACATGTCGATGAGGGTCCACACCTGGCGGCCGGACGCGGGCGCGAAGGTGATACCGCGCGCGTCCATCTGGTCGAGCAGCTCGTCCATGCCGGGCGGGAAGTTCTTATCGTCATCCAGGAGGGTGCCGTCCATGTCGACGGCGGCCAGGCGCAGGTCGGCGCCCGCGTAACGCGCGGGGTCAGTGGGGGTCATCATGGGTCCATTGTGCCCGACGGGACGCACGGGTGCTCACACCGGGGACGAGGCTGGGGCAACCTCACGCTGCCGGGCTCAGCCGGGCACAGGCTCCTAGTTGTTGCCGCTCGGCATGTTGGATATCTTCTCCGCAAACGCCATGAAAAGGGCGATCACGAGAACAATGACGCCGGCCGGAGTGAAGCGATAGAAGGCCCACACGAAGGCCCAACCCGACGAAACATCATCGGGACCACCCCGACCGACGGTTGCGTCAACGTACGCCAAATAGAAGAACGGGCTGATCATCAGCAGAAGCCCAATAGCACCAAGGATGAGCGGAATCTTGTAGTTTCCCCTGTTCTTCGTCGAAGGGGACGCTCCGCTCTTACTCTCACTCATGCCTGATCCTTTCACTGCCCGCCACTGGGGTGATGGCTTGCACCACCATAGCGCAACAGCTACGGCGCGCGCGTCGACGGTCTTAGTACCCCCGATTCCGCTCCGCACCCTTGACAGCGAGATGCGCAATGAAGGCACACAGGAAGGCAAGAAGGCTGAACGGAACCACGAAGATGAGGACACCCAGGAAGAAAAGTTCAATAGAAGCTTCTGATGCATTGCCACCCGAAACAACAAGGTCTACCAGGAGCACCAAAAGCGGTAAATAAACGACGCTTCCCAGGATAACGAATCCCAAAATGACGCAGGAGCGCACCACCTTCGAGCCGCGGCGCGGTCTATAGAGGCTCAGTGCGACTTGAGAATCCCAACCAGCTCCGTAGGCCTGTGCGGCCCACGCCGCCGCTTCGGCGGCCTTTCTCTCACGGCTCCTCGTTACCCGGGCATCAATAGCCAGCGCGATCAGGAAAACAATGAGAATGGGGGCAATAACTAACAGCAAGATATGCACGAAGAAACAACCTCCAGATCATGGAGCCGCCTTAACGGCCCTCTATTCCATTCGGAAAGACACCGGGGCACCCCAGAACCAGCACGATAGCGCAACGGCCGCGGCACGCGATTGAACCCCTCAGAGCCCCTGCTCCTTCTCATCAAGCTTCTGCGCGAGCTTGGCGACGATAGCGAGCAGGAACGAAATGAGACCGAAGGGGGCAACATATAGCACGGCGAAGAAGAAGGTCCAGCCGCTCGCAACACCGGAGGGATTACTGCCGCTATCCATCGCTTCGGCTAGCAGGGGCAAAACGAACACGCTTGAGAGCAGAATGATCCCCACGATCACGAAGAAGCGCGCCAGCTTTGAGCCTCGACGCCGCGTGAGAGGAACAGGTGCGGCAGCGGTTGCCGCAGTCGATCCGCCAGGCGCATCGGGCTGTGCCGCGACAGCGGATGCAACCATGGCCTCGGGGACATTCTCACCGCGCATCGTCACGTCGTTACTCTCGCTCATGCCTGATCCTTTCACTGCCCGACGCTGGGGTAATGACTACCACCACCATAGCGCAACGGCCGCGGCGAGCAGCACGGCGGCCACGAGGGCCACGAGGCGCGAAAAGCGCCGCGTACCCACGGACATCGGGCATTGGGTCGAGGCGGATAGGGAGAAGATCTCCTCGTCGAGGTCGGCTCGCGCGCGTACGCTCGAGCGCACGGCGGGCGGATACGAGGGCGGCGCGGGGCGCCGGCGACGCGCGGCTGGCCTGGTAACCTGCGCTCCTCGCGCAGCCCCACCGACCCCCTCCGCGTGCGAGTACTGGGAAGGCGAGCGATACACGATGTCTCCATCGACTATTGCGGTGTGAATGGCGCAATCCTAGCACCCGTGAGGCGCGCGTCACATACATTTGATTTCTTTAATTTCAAACAATTTGATCGGAGCCGCGAACCAACAAACGGCTTGCGCCCCCTTGCAAAACAAGCTGCCCGTCACACCATATGTTAGGCTGGCCCCGTTCGTTCAAAGCACCGAACGACCCTACTTCGAGGAGGAATCATGAGTCTGGAAGATCTGGCCAAGAAGGCTGAAGAAGGCTTCGAGAAGGTCGTTGACGCGGCCAAGGAGAAGGCTGAAGAAGCCAAGGACAAGCTCGCCGAGCTCGCTGGCGACGCCAAGGACAAGGCAGAAGACGCCAAGGACAAGGCAGCGGAGGCCGCCGAAGACGCCAAGGACAAGGCAGCGGAGATCGCCGAAGACGCCAAGGACAAGGCAGAGGACGTCAAGGACAAGCTCGAGAAGTGAGCTACCAGAAGGGGGGGCGAACCTAGAGGTTCGCCCCCCCTCTCCATGCACTCGCGCCCCCGACGGTTTTACATTCCCCCGTAGCTCGGACCACGCGACTGGCGACGAGCGCTCTACTCCCGTCCCTCGCGCACACTCGCGAGGATTCGGCGGCGCAGCGGGACGGTTGCCTCGGAGGCAACGACGATGAGAATGACGCCCACAATCGCCGAGGCGAGCGCAATGAGGAAGCCCTTTCCCGCACCCGCCGCAAGCATCGGCGACATGAACACCATGCCGAGCAGCATCGAGCCGACGATCATGACGAACGCGGGAATCGCGACCTCGAGGCGACGGCTGCGGTCCATAAAGCCGCGCGGGGACCCCATGTAGGACAGGGCTCGTACCTGGTCGGCTGAGTCGATGACGCGAATCGACTGGTTGACCGCGGTCGACACGGCGCCCAGGGCGAGGGTAATCGCGAAGGTCAGCAGCATGCCTCTATTGATGTCACCGATGACGATAAGCGCGACCTCGTCGGTCCTGTCCCCGCTCATCGAGATCGAATCACTCGCCGGATACATGATGCCCACGAGGAACCCGACGAGGGCGACAGCCCCGAAGGAGCGCCACACGGCCCGTGGGTCGTCGGCCATGCGACGCCCAGCCACCATCATCTGGGGGCTGCGCGAGGCCCGAGCCATGATGCGGCCCATGAGGCTGATCGACCAAACGCCCACCAGGTTGACGATCAGGAAGATCGCACCCATGAAGCCCATGAACACGGCCATGCCGATAGCAGTCCCCAGGTTCATCGCGAGGGTGCCGACACTCAGCCAGAGGACGAGGAGGACCAGTCCAAGGACGGGGCCGACCGCGCTCACACGGCCCGCCTGCGTGCGGCGTGCAACGCCCAGGGGCGTGATCGCGACCTTGCGCATGGCCAGCCACGAGGACAGGGCGGCCAGGAGGATCATGGCGAGCCCCTCGACGAGAAGGGCCACGACCCCCACCCACATCTCGCTGGCCCCCATCGGGCGGCCCTGGAAGGACAGCGCACCCCACGCGGGCAGCGTCACAGCGTACAGGATCGAGCCGACGACGACGCCGACAACCGCAAACACGCAGGTTTCGAGGATACAGGCGAGCTTCGTCTTGCCCGGCGCGAGGCCGACGAGGCGCAGGACCGCGAGGTCGCGCTCACGCCGACTCATACCCAAGCGCGCGGCCGCTGCCCCCATCGAGATGATGGGAACGATCAGTAGGGTGGCCGCGAAGTACGCAAGCATCACGTAGAAGGACGCCATCCCGTCGAGGCTTGAGGGATCGTCGGCCGTGGCGGACGTGGCCGCGACGGCGGCTCTCGCCCCAAAGGCCATAACGCCGCCGGTGACCGCGAGCAGGAACGCGTGCGGCAGGGCGAAGGCAGCGACCGTGAGGACACTCGTCGCCCGGTCACGCGACCGTAGGAGTGCCCCGGCGGCGGTGCGCACGGCACTCATCGGGCCACCCCCTGGTTGGGGGCGCCACTGCCTCGGGCCTCGAGGGAGATGCGGCCGTCGCGCACGTGGATCGTGTGCGGCAGGCGCGCGGCGACACCGGGATCGTGGGTGACGAGGACGAGGGATGCGCCGGTGGAGGCGCAGGCGCTCGTCAGGAGGGACATGACCTCGCCGCCGGTTGCCTGGTCGAGAGCGCCCGTGGGCTCATCCGCGAAAATCACCGAGGGATTGGTGGCGAGCGCGCGCCCGATCGCGACGCGCTGGGCCTGGCCGCCCGAGAGCTGGCCGGGTCGGTAGGGGCCGGCGCCGTCGAGGCCGAGGTTCGTCAGGATCTCGCGTGCGCGAGCGATCGCCTGCGATTTCGACGTTCCCGCGAGCATGAGGGGCATCGCGATGTTTTCTTCCGTGGGCAGCTCGGGCAGGAGCTGGCCGTCCTGGAACACGAAGCCGAAGCGGCGCAGGCGCAGGTCGGAGAGCACCCGCTCCGACATGGTCGTCATCTCCTCACCGTCCAGGGTGATAGATCCTGAGCTGGGGCGCAGCACGCCCGCCAGGCAGTGCAGGAGCGTCGTCTTACCGGAGCCCGAGGGACCCATAATCGCCACCTGCGTGCCCTGCGGGAGTGTCAGGTCGACGCCTGCCAGGGCGTGGACGGGCGTGTTCCCACGCATGTATGTCTTCGTCAGTGCTCGGGTCACCAGACCCGCCGTGTCGTGTGTCATGTTTGAACGATAGGCCCGCAGCCCCGCGCGTTTCTATGAGGGGCTGCCCTGGTCACCCCCTGAGAGTCCCCCGACATCGACACCGCAGTTGCTACGTTTGACGCATGAACCGCGCCCTGGATCCCCTCGCCGCCCAGCTGCTGCTACGCGCCTACGCGCGGGCCACGAACATGCTCGTCGCGGGGCGATCCTTCGCGACGGACGACCCGACGCTGGCCGCCCTACTGCGCGCCTTCGGCGCCCACGTACACCCGCTGTCGGACGCCGAGGGGACCCCGGCCTCGCCCCCGGTCGTCTTCTCGCTCGAGGAGGACGCGACCCCCACGCCCGGAGCGATCACGGTCCTGGCACCCGGCGGCGTGTTCCGCGCCGTCGTGGCCCCCGACGGGCACACCATCACGGGCCCCGGCGACGAGGCACGCATCGAGTGGGCGCGCGCCCACATGCCGGTCACCGAGGCGGCGGCACACGCACTGGCACCCCTGGTGGCGGGCCGAAGCGTGGGGCTGTCCCTAGTCCTGGAACCGAAGACAGCCGCCCTGGCCCTCATGCTCTCCGAGGCGGGGGCACGCGTCAGCGTCTTCGGTTGGGCGTCCGAGACCCGCGAGGACGTCGCGGCCCGCCTGCGCGACGCCGGCATCCCCGTGTTCGCGGACTCGGCAGCCTCCCGCGAGCACGAGTGGGAGCTCGCGCGCAAGTTTTTGGCTCAGCGCAGCGAATTTCTCCTGGACGATGGCTCCCACTTGATCCGCCTGGCGCACGACACCCAGCGCTGCCCGGGTGTCCTGGACGCGCTGGTCGGCGCGGCGGAGGAGACCACCTCGGGGCTGCGCCCCCTGCGTTCTTTCGATCTGCGCATTCCGGTCATGGCCTCGAACGACGCGCGTTCGAAGACCCTGTTCGACAACGCCTACGGGACGGGTCAATCGTGCTGGACGACGATCCTCGATCTCATTGACCCGCGCGGCGTCGGCGCGCCCGTGGCAGGGATGAGCGTCGTCGTCATCGGCTACGGCGACGTGGGCCGCGGCTGCGCGCGCTTCGGCGCGGCGCTCGGCGCACGCGTCACCGTCGTGGAGCTGGACCCCGTGCGCGCCCTGCAGGCGTCGATGGACGGGTTCGCCGTGGCCTCGCTGGAAGAGGCCGCTGCGAACGCCGGCATGCTGATCTCCGCGACGGGCGAGCGCTCCACGATCCCACTAAGCGCGCTGGAAGCGGCTCCCGAGGGCGCGATCGTCACGGTCGCCGGCGGCGTCGACGGGGAAGTATCCATTGACGAGGCCGTGGCCGCCTCCTGGGTCATGGCCGAGTCGGGCGATCCCCACGTGCAGACCCTGACCAGCCCCTCCGGCAAGGCGCTGCGCGTCCTCGAGCGTGGGGAGGGCATCAACTACACGGCGGGCGAGGGAAACCCCATCGAGATCATGGACATGAGCTTCGGCGTGCAGCTAGCGTCCCTGCGCGAGCTCCTCACCCACGAAGGCGAGCTGGCCCCCGGCCTGCACGACCTGCCGCGCGAGGCCGACGACGCGGTGGCCGCGGCAGCGCTGGGCGCCCTGTCCCTGTCATAGTCGCAGCTCACGTCCACCGGCGGGCGGGTGCGCCCACCCCACTTCTACACTGTTAGTCAGCGTCCCCCACTGAAAGGCCCCCCATGAGCGACGTGGTCGTCTGGTCCGCCGGCATGGTCATCCCGATCACCGCCCCCTCGATCCTCGACGGCGCTGTTGCCGTGCGCGACGGGAGCATCGAGCATGTGGGAGCGCGCGACTGGGTCGTCGAAACGCTCACGCAGCGCGGCCTTTCCTTCACCGAACGCCACTTTGACGGCGTACTGCTCCCCGGCCTCGTCAATGCGCACACGCACCTGCAGTACACGGGCATGGCGTCCGTGGGCGCGGGGCAGTACCGCGGTTTTGACGACTGGGCACGCGCCTTCGACGAGGTCTACGACGCCGGCGGCCTGGACTGGGGAGGCGACGCGGCCGCGGGAGCGCGCCTGCTCCTGGCCAGCGGCACGACCGCCGCCGCCGACGTGGTGACGGACGCCGCCGCGGCCTCGGCCCTGCACGACGCCGGACTGCACGGCGTCGCCTACTGGGAGGTCATGAGCTGGTCGAACGAGGAGTGGCGGGCCCGAGGCGAACGCGAGGTCTCCGCATCCCTCGACGCCATGCCGACCCCTCCGGCCGTGGGCATCTCCCCGCACGCCCCCTACTCCCTCGACGCCGAGCCGCTACTGGATTTGCCGGACATGGCCAGGCGACGCGGCATGCGCATCCACATCCACCTGGGTGAGTCCCACTCCGAGGCCGAATGGTCCGAGACGCGCACAACCGCCCTGGCCGACCTGTGGAAGAGCGAGCACTCCTCGTCGTTCACGGCGATGCGCTCGCGTGGCGGCGGCTTCTCCTCGACGCAGTTCGTCGATCAGCTGGGCGTCCTCGGACCCGACTGTCACGTCGCCCACGGCGTGTACATGCGCGCCGACGACCGCCGGCGACTGCGCGCCCGCCAGACGGCCGTGGCGCTGTGCCCGCGCTCGAACCGCGTGATCGGCCTGGACGCGCCGCCCGTCGGCGCCTACCTCACCGAGGGCAACATGATCGCGGTCGGCACGGACTCCCTGTCCTCCTCACCGTCGCTCGACCTCCTCGAGGACGTCGCCCTCCTCTTCGACCTGGCGCGATCCCAGGGCTACGAGGACCAGGACCTGGCGCGCCGCCTCCTGCAGGCCGCAACCCTGGGAGGCGCCACCGCGATGGGCCTGGCGACCGGCCCCGACCGCCTCGGTCAGCTCCAGTCGGGAGCGGTCGCCGACATGTGCGTTGTCGACGTGCCCGTCACCTCGATCGTGGAGACCATCGACACCGTCGCCCGCCACGGCGCCGGTCGCGTCGTCGAAACCATCGTGTCCGGGCGCGTGCGCTACTCGGCCTCGCGCTGAGCCTGTCGTTTCCCTTTCGCTTAGCCTCCCTTTCCCTTCGTTTGGAGTTTCGTATGACCGACGTGTCCCCGCTGATTGATGCCATGGGCCTCGCACCCCACCCCGAGGGCGGCCACTACCGCCGCACGTGGACCGCGCCCGCCCGCGTGGACACTCCGCGCGGGAGCCGCCGCAGCGCCTCCGCGATCATCTTCCTCCTCGACCGCGACGAGGAGGCCCGCTGGCACCTCGTCCACTCCGACGAACTGTGGATCTGGTCGGGACCCGGCGCCCTCGATGTGCACCTGGGAGGCAACGGGGACGCGCCCGAGGCCGACCCGCGCATCGTCACCCTGGGCTCCCCGGCGGGTACCGAGGCATCCGATCCGAGCAACCCCGTGCAGATCCTCGTGCCCGCCGGCACCTGGCAGCGCACCTTCGCCCGCGGCGACTACGCGCTGGCCACCTGCGTCGTCTCCCCCGAGTTCACCTTCGACGACTGGAAGCTCGCCGAAGGCGTCTGATCCCGACGGCACAATGTCCCACGGCGCGGACGCGCAGGGAACCATCACGCCACGGGACCCCTTGAACGCGCGAGCACCCCGGTTCGGGCATAGGGTGGGACCATCCGCTCGACCAATACGGGCGGCTCGTTCCAAGGAGGAAACATGGGTCTGGAAGATCTGAAGAAGCAGGCTGAAGAGGGTCTCGAGAAGGCCAAGGAAACCTTCGGCGAAGAAAACGTCGAGAAGGCCGTCGATGCTGCCAAGGACAAGGCGACCGAGGTCGTCTCCGATCTGAAGGACAAGTTCCAGAAGTGATCTGACGGGAGGGCCGGGCCGATGCGGCCCGGCCCTTTCGCACGCCCATGCGCCACTGTGTCCCATCCCCCACCCCCACAAAACCCCAACGATTCCAACGTTTTCCCAGCCCACGCCTCGTTCCATTGTTTCGTGCAGCGAAACGACGCCAGCGCATTTTTCGGTGCACCGATACTCTCGTCGAGTCAGACCCGCCCACAGGGGCGGAATCCCCCACGTCACCGGGAGGCCCCATGCGCCGCTCTGTCCGTTCCCTCGCTGCCGTTGCCGCCGTCGCGGCCCTCGGCCTGGCCGCCTGCACGGGCGGCACGAGCTCCTCTTCTTCCGCCGACGCCGAGCAGACCTACGGCCCCGGCGCGCTGCCGACCGTGACGGAAGGCAAGCTCACCGTCGCCACCTCCGATCCCGCCTACTCGCCGTGGATCCTGGACAACGACCCGGCCTCGGGCGAAGGCTACGAGTCGGCCGTCATTTACGCCCTGGCCGAGGAACTCGGCTACACCGCCGACAACGTCCAGTGGGTGCGCGCTACCTTCGACTCGTCGATCACCCCCGGCGCCAAGGACTGGGACCTGAACATTCAGCAGTTCTCCATCACCGACGAGCGCAAGAACGCCGTCGACTTCACCTCCCCGTACTACACGACCACCTCGGCGATCATCGCCAAGGCTGGCACCCCGGCCGCCGACGCGAAGTCCATCGCTGACCTCAAGGACGTCCTGATCGGCGTCCAGGCCGGCACGACATCGCAGCAGTTCGCTTCCGATCACCTGGAGTCCGGCCTGAGCCAGAAGCTGCAGATGTTCAACTCCTCCGACGACACGGTCCTGGCCCTGCAGACGGGCCGCGTGGACGCGATCGTCGTCGACCTGCCGACCGCGTTCTACATGGTCTCCGCGCAGATCGATGACGGCGTCATCATCGGCCAGTTCGACGACACGACGGGCGGCGAGGAGTACGGCATCGTCCTGCCCAAGGGCTCCAAGCTGACCCCCACGGTCTCCGCCGCGGTCGATCGCCTGGCCTCATCCGGCAAGCTCGCCGAGCTGCAGGAAAAGTGGCTGAACGAGGCACAGAACGTGCCCACCCTCAAGTGAGGCCCCACACTCATGAGTGACTACTCGAGTAACGCGGCGGCCACGCTCACCGTTTCGGCGGTCGAGCGTGGCCGCCGCGCTTATCGGCGCAAGCAGACGGTCCGGTCTATTCTCATCTCCCTGGCCTCCACGATCGTGGTTGCGGGAGTCCTCATCGCCGTGGTCGTCAACTCCGACGGGTGGGAGGCCACCCGCAACACCTTCTTCAACGGCAAATACTTCGTCGAGGCCTTCCCCCAGGTCCTGTCCGGCCTGTGGCTCAACATCCGGATCCTGCTGATCTCGGTGCTGGGCGTCGCCGTCTTTGCGACTCTGCTGGCGGCCGCGCGCACGCTGGCCGGTCCCGTGTTCTTCCCGATCCGCTTCCTGGCAGCCGCGTACACGGACATTTTCCGAGGCGTCCCCTTCCTGGTCGTCCTCTACCTGATCGGCTTCGGCATCCCCGCCCTTAACCCGACGACGCGCATCCCAACCGCGTTCCTGGGCACGGTCGCGCTGATCCTCACGTACTCCTCGTACGTCGCCGAGGTGCTGCGCGCGGGCCTGGACTCCGTGCACCCCTCCCAGCGTTACGCGGCCCGCTCGCTGGGCCTGTCCCACGGGCAGACGCTGCGGATGATCATCGTGCCGCAGGCGATCCGCAAGGTCACGCCCGCCCTCATGAACGACTTCATTTCCATGCAGAAGGACGTCGGCCTGATCTCGGTCCTGGGCGCGGTCGACGCGATCCGTTCGGCGCAGATGGTCCAGGCCAAGACCTACAACATGACGTCCTACGTCGTCGCCGGCCTGCTGTTCATCATCTTGTCGTTCCCCTTCATTCGCCTGTCGGACTGGTACACGGCCCGACTGCGTAAGCGCGAGCAGATGGGAGGCACCGTCTGATGTCGGTCTCCACGAATTACGAGGCCTCCCCCACCTCGGACAACAACACCCCGGTCCTGCGCGCTGTCGGCGTCGTCAAGCGCTTCGGCGACAACGTCGTCCTGCGCGGCCTGGACCTGGACGTCGCAGCGCACGAGGTCGTGGTCCTCCTGGGCGCGTCGGGCTCGGGTAAGTCAACGCTGCTGCGCTGCGCAAACCTGCTGGAGCGGGTGGACGACGGCCAGATTTTCCTGGCCGGCGAGGACATCACGGACCCGCGCGCGAACGCGGATCAGATCCGCGCGCGCATCGGCGTCGTGTTCCAGCACTACAACCTGTTCCCACACATGTCGGTGCTGGACAACGTGACGCTCGCGGCCCGCAAGGTGCACGGCTGGGAGAAGGATCGCGCGCACGCGCGCGGCATGGAGCTGTTGGACCGCATCGGCTTGAAGGACAAGGCGAAGGAGTACCCGGATCGCCTGTCGGGTGGCCAGCAGCAGCGCGTCGCCATCGCACGCGCGCTCGCCACGAACCCGGAGCTACTCCTGCTGGACGAGATCACGGCGGCACTGGACCCGGTGCTCGTCGGCGAGGTCCTCGACCTCGTACGCGAGATCAAGGAGCAGGGCTCGACCATCCTCATGGCGACGCACGAGATTAGCTTCGCCCGCCAGGCGGCCGATCGCGTCGTGTTCCTGCGAAACGGACAGATCGTCGAACAGGGCCCGCCCGAGCAAGTCATCGACAACCCGCGCGAGCAGGCCACCAGGGACTTCCTGGCGCGCATCTTGCACTGAGACGTGTGAAACCAGAAGGGGGGTGGCCCACGATGTGGTGGGCACCCCCCGTGTCGTGGTTGTGCCGCTTTACCTTGATGCCTGAGCCTCCCAGTCAGGTGCG
>JAHACW010000053.1 GCA_018375675.1 Actinomyces sp.
GGCGGGAAGGTCCGCGACGAAGTCAGGCGTTGATGGGCGCCGCGCCGGAGCCTGGTCTGTGAGCACTATGAGGTCTTCGATGTCAGTCGCACCGGCTCCAGCGAGCAGGTCGATAAAGCCGAGCAGGACCTCTGCCGTTGCGCGCGCGTCTCCGAGTGCTCGGTGCTCGGGAACGGTAGCGGTACCGAAGTAGGAGGCGACCGTGCCCAGTTTGTGGTTGCGCACGAGTGGGCGTGGCAGGGCGAGCCGAGCGAGTGCCAACGTGTCGACGACGCGAACGCGAGGCCACGGGCGCGCACACGCGCGGGCCGCACGGCGCAGGAAGCCCACGTCGAAGGAGGCGTTATGCGCGACGAGGACAGGGGAATCCTGAGCTACGAGGCCCGACCACTCCATGAAGCATTCGAGAACGGCTCCGATCGGGTCCGCATCCGACACCATCGCGGGCGTGATGCCCGTCAGCGACGTGATGAACGGCGGGATAGGACGCGAGGGCTTCACGAGGGAAGAAAACTCGTCCACGACCGCTCCGTCGCGCACGCGCACAGCACCGATCTCAGTAATTTCTGCGCCCGGCCCCAGGCCTGTCGTCTCGAGGTCGACGACGATCCAGTGCCCGCTTGAGGCCGGCGTCCCGACGGCGTCGAGGCTTGGCTGAAGTTCGACGGATGAGGCCGTCGAAAGGGCCGCTGAGACCACCGACCGAGCGAAAGGACGAGCCGATTCGCCGGGCGCTATGGTTTCCCCACAATCGCGCACGGGAGTTCGTTTCGTCATACAGTTGATACTAATTCGTTCGCGCGCTCGCGCGCCCGTCGAGACTTCAGGAGTGACAGTGGCGTTCTATCAGGCTCTCAAGGCGACCGGCAGCCCCGTTCTGAAGGCCGCCTATCACCCGTGGATCCGCGGCAAGGAGAACATTCCCGCCGAGGGACCCGCTATCCTCGCGTCCAACCACAACGCCGTGTGGGACTCCGTCTTCCTGCCGATGATGCTCGACCGCGAGGTCGTTTTCATGGGCAAAGCTGACTATTTTACGGGCACCGGTCTCAAGGGGTGGATGACAAAGGAATTCATGCGCGCCGTCGGCACCATCCCCGTTGACCGCACCGGTGGTCGCGCATCCGAGGCCGCACTCAACGCCGGTCTCAAGCGCCTGCGCGACGGTGAGCTCTTCGGCATCTACCCAGAGGGCACCCGCAGCCCCGACGGGCGGCTGTACCGCGGCAAGACCGGCGTCGCCCGTCTCGCGCTTCTGTCCGGCGCACCCGTCATCCCCGTCGCCATGATCGGCACCCATGCAGCACAGCCCATCGGCCAGAAGATCCCTTCGCGCACGAACATCGGCATGGTGATCGGCGAGCCCCTGGACTTCTCGCGCTACCGTGGCCTCGACAAGGACCGCTATGTTCTGCGCGCGATCACCGACGAGATCATGTACAACCTGATGCTCCTGTCCGGCCAGGAATACGTGGACCTGTACGCCGCCGACGTGAAGGCCCAGCTGGCAGCCGAGGGTGCTTTCGAGGGGCCCGTCCCCTCCAACGGTCGGCCCGCGCCCGGTGGCCGCACCGCCCCCGAGGTGCCCGTTCCGACCGCTCCCGAGGACGAGGGCAGCGAGGACGAGAAGGCATCGGACAAGGAGTAACAGGGCCGGGCCGTCAACCGGTGGTTGGTGCTTGCAGTCGCGTTTCGTGGGACGGGCGTCCTTGGCGAAACGTGATGTGAGCCGGGTAGAATAAACTGTGCCCTGCGCACGCGCGCGGGCCCGTACCTAACCAACCTGAGAAAGGTGACATTCATGTCGGTCCGTCGTGTTGCCCTGCTGACCGCAGGTGGCTTCGCCCCGTGCCTGTCCTCCGCCGTCGGTGGACTCATCGAGCGCTACAACGAAATTGATCCCACGGTTGAGATCATCGCTTACCAGAACGGCTACCACGGCCTGCTCACCGGCAACTACGTGCTGGTGGACGAGGAAGCGCGCAAGCACGCCGCCGTCCTGCACCGCTTCGGCGGCTCCCCGATCGGTAACTCCCGCGTCAAGCTGACGAACAAGAAGAACCTGGTTGAGCGTGGCCTCGTGTCTGAGGATGAGGATCCGCTGCAGAAGGCTGCCGAGCAGCTGCGCGCCGACGGCGTCGACGTCCTGCACACCATCGGTGGCGATGATACCAACACGACCGCAGCCGATCTGGCCGCCTACCTGGAGGAGCACGACTACCACCTGACCGTCGTTGGCCTGCCCAAGACGATCGACAACGATGTTGTGCCGATCCGCCAGTCCCTGGGTGCATGGACCGCCGCTGAAGAGGTCTCCGAGTACTCCCAGAACGTCATCGGCGAGCACCGCTCCAACCCGCGCATGCTCATCATCCACGAGATCATGGGCCGCCACTGCGGTTGGCTGACCGCCGCCGGTTCGAAGTGCTACCACGACTGGCTGAAGACCCAGGAGTGGGTGCCCTCGATCGGCCTGTCGCAGGAGCGTTGGGACATCCACGCCATCTTCCTGCCCGAGATGAAGATCGACCTGGACGCCGAGGCCGCGCGCCTCAAGGCGATCATGGACGAGCAGGGCAACGTCAACATCTTCCTGTCCGAGGGCGCCGGCGTCCCCGAGATCATCGCGGAGATCGAGGCTGCCGGTGGCGAGGTCCAGCGTGATCCCTTCGGCCACGTCAAGCTCGACACGATCAACCCCGGCCAGTGGTTCGCCAAGCAGTTCGCCGAGAAGATCGACGCCGAGAAGGTCATGGTTCAGAAGTCGGGCTACTTCTCGCGTTCCTCGCGCGCCAACGCCGACGACCTGCGCCTCATCAAGTCCATGACCGACCTCGCCGTCGAGTGCGCCTTCAAGGGCGAGTCCGGCGTTATCGGCCACGACGAGGAGGACGGCGATCGCCTGAAGGCCATCCCGTTCCCGCGCATCGCGGGCGGCAAGCCCTTCGACATTTCCCAGCCCTGGTTCCTCGAGATGATGGCCGAGATCGGCCAGACCGTCGAGCCTGCCGGCGAGTGAGTCGCTTCGCGTGATTCCTTCGATCACTCCCGGACGCGGCGGCGAGCCTGTGCGTAAGCCTCGCTCCCGCCGCGTCCCCGAGCGTCTGTGGTCGCCCGAGTCCGGGGAGCTCGCTCCCTGGGACACGTGGCGCGGCCTGGACGCTGCCCAACAGCCTTCCTACGCGGACGCGCAGCACCTCAGTGATGTGACGGCGCAGCTGCGCCGTCAGCCGCCGCTCGTGTTCGCCGGGGAGGTTGACGACCTGCGCACGTGGATGGGTGCGGCTGCCCGCGGCGAGGCCTTCGTCCTGATGGGCGGGGACTGCGCTGAGACCTTCGCCGAGGCGACGGCGGACCATGTGCGCCTGAAGATTCAGACGCTGCTGCAGATGGCGGTCGTCCTAACGTACGGCGCTTCGCTGCCGGTTATCAAGGTCGGCCGTATCGCCGGCCAGTACGCTAAGCCGCGTTCTTCGGATATGGAAACGCGCGACGGCGTTACGCTGCCCAGCTACCGCGGCGACGCCGTGAACTCCTTTGAGTTCACACCCGAGGCTCGCGAGCCCGACCCGCAGCGCCTGCTGTCGTTGTACAACCACGCGGCCTCGACCCTCAACCTGATTCGAGCGTTCACGAAGGGCGGCTACGCCGACCTGCGCCAGGTGCACCGCTGGAATCAGGGTTTCATGTCGAATCCGGCCTACGCGCGCTACGAGTCGCTGGCCGAGGACATTCACCGGGCGATCAAGTTCATGGGCGCGGCGGGCGTTGACTTCGAGACGCTGCGCGACGTGGACCTGTATTCGTCGCACGAAGCGCTGCTGCTCGAGTACGAGTCGGCGATGACGCGCATTGATTCGCGGACGGGCGAGCCCTACAACACGTCCGCCCACTTCCTGTGGGCGGGGGAGAGGACACGCGACGAGGAGGGCGCTCATATCGAGCTGCTGTCGCGTGTGCGCAACCCGATTGGGGTGAAGCTCGGCCCGTCGACCACGCCGGATCAGATGCTCTCGCTCATCGATCGACTCAACCCGGATGGTGAGGAGGGGCGCCTGTCGTTCATTACGCGCATGGGTGCCGGTCGTATCCGTGAGGCGCTTCCCCCGCTCTTGGAGGCCGCGCGTGAGGACGGCCGTCCGGTTACGTGGATGACGGATCCGATGCACGGCAACACGATCACGTCGTCGACCGGCTACAAGACGCGTCGCTTCGAGACGGTCATGGACGAGGTCCGTGGCTTCTTCGAAGCCCACGAGGCCGCGGGAACTGTCCCGGGTGGCTTGCACATCGAGCTGACCGGTGACGATGTCACCGAGGTGATCGGCGGCAGTGAGCACATCGATGACGAGTCGTTGCGCGACCGTTACGAGACGCTCGTGGATCCGCGCCTGAACCACCAGCAGAGCCTGGAGATGGCCTTCCAGGTCGCCCAGTACCTGGCGAAGGGTTCCTCCTACGAGGAGTAAACTCTTCCGCGAAAAATTCCCCGGCCTCGTCTGTCATGGACGAGGCCGGGGATACTTATGACGGAGAGTGGCTCGGGGGAGGTCAGACGATCGTGATCGTGACGACGCTGCCCTTTTTCAGCATTGTTCCGGCGGCGGGATCGGTCTGTCGGACGGTTCCGAAGAAGCCACCGAGGATTGCCTCCTCCTGGACTGTGAAGCCGGCTGACTCGAGGGCAGCGCGAGCATCCTGGCGCTGGCGGCCGACGACGTCGGGCACCGCGACCTTCTCGGGTCCCTTCGACACCGTGTAGGCGACAGTGTCGCCACGGTGCAGGATCGTGCCCTCATTGGTCTGCTGCGAGATGACCTGCCCCTCGGCAACCGTGTCGGAGAAGGCCTCCGTTGGTGCCGCCACGAGACCAAGTCCCTCGATGGCGCTCTTTGCGGCATCGGCGCTCATCCCGTTCAGCGACGGCACGGTGAGGGGCTCGCGGCCCTTCGACAGCACCACATCGACGGCGCTGTCGTGCGCCAGCTGTGAGCCCGATGCCTGGGACTGTGAGATGACCTGGCCCTGCGGGACGTCCTCGGAGTATGCGTCGGTGATGGCGCCCAGGGCGAGGCCGGCCTCGGTGAGAGCCTTACGCGCGTCCTCCTGGTTCTTACCGACAACGTCAGGGACCGTCTTCATGTCCACGCCCTTTGAGACGTGGAGCTGAACTTCGGCGCGCTTATGGACGGGCTCGCCGCCTTCCGGATCGGAGCGAGTGATCGAACCAGCGGCGACGTCGTCAGAGAATTCCTCCTCAACGGAAGAAGCAAGCCCCATCGCATTCAGCTCAGCCTGAACATCCGCGAGGGGACGACCGTCCGTCGCGGGCATGGTCAGGTAGGAGCCAGGGCCATATTCGGTCCACCACCAGCGTCCGCCAACGACTGCGGCGGCGAGGAGCAGAACGACGAGGGTGGCCCACAGGGCGGCGCGCTTGTACGTCTTGGTGCCGCCGTTCTCCGAAGCATTGGGAAGCGGGGCCGATGTGTGGACAGTGGTGACCGTCGACGGTGCTGGGAGGGGCAGAGGCCGCGTAAACTGAGCCGAGATGAGCTCGGTGTTAAGTGCGCTCGTTTCCGAGGCGCCCGGCCGGTCAGCCGGCGCGATGTCCGCGCGGCGGTTGGCCAGCTCCGACGGAATGGCGGCAGCAGCGCGAGTGACGAGGTCGATCGCGTCCGACGCGTCGGCGGGGCGCGAAGCGGGGTCACGGGCGGTCAGGGCGGCGACGAGATCGTCAATCTCTCGTGGAATCCAGGGCTGTGCCTCCGACGGGCTCGGCACGTCATCGGAGACATGATGCGTCGCGATCTGCAGAGGTGACTCACCCGCCCACGGAACGGAGCCCGTCAGCATTTCGTAGAGCATGATGCCGACCGAATAAATGTCTGAGCGTGCGTCAGCCTGAGCGGTTGTCGCGATCTCCGGGGCGATGTACGCAACCGTTCCGAGCATGTTGCCCGTCGAAGACATGGAGACTTCGGAGGCAGCTCGTGCCAGACCAAAGTCGGTCACTTTCGCCGGACCGTCGGTCGGAATGAGAATGTTCTCGGGCTTGATGTCGCGGTGAATAACGCCGACGCGGTGGGCGGCGCGCAGCGCCTCAAGAATGTCGGTGGTGTAGCGCAGCGCCTGCGGGATCGTGAAGGCACCCTGCGCACGCAGCAGCTGGCGTAGGTTCGTGCCGTCGATGAGCTCCATGACGAGGAATCCCTGGCCCGTGACCACGCCCTGGTCAAACACGGAGACGACGCCGGGATGAACAATGCGCGCGGCGGAGCGTGCTTCGCGACGGAAGCGTGCAACGAAATCCGCGGAGTCTGCCAGGTGCGGGTGCATGACCTTGAGGGCGACGGGGCGATCGAGGCGTTCATCCTGCGCGATGTAGACGGTGGCCATGCCGCCACGCGCCAGCCTGCGCGTCACCCGGTACCGTTCGTCGACGAGGAGTCCGATCAACGGGTCCGTCTGGTCGAATGTCTGTTCATCGCTCACTTGCTCGATTCTATGGGAGTTTTCGCGAAATCACTGGAAGTGCCCACCTCGGTGCGGCGCATGAATGGGGTAGTCTTGCGCTCATGACCAGTGTTGATATCACCGTGCTCCCCACCGAAGAGGTCTGCCGTCTCCTCAGCATCGAGGAACGCCGCCTCAAGCAGCTGATCCGCGATCGTGTGCTCATTGAAGCGCGCGACGCTAGCGGGGCGCGCGGCGTCCCGCAGGAGGTTATCGTCAAGGGCGATAACGGATGGGAGCCTCTCCCGTTCCTGCAGGGCACACTGACCCTGCTTGCCGATGACGGCTTCACAGCCGAGGAAGCAGCGGCGTGGCTGTACACCGTGCAGGACGAGCTGGGCGAGCGCCCGATCGATGCGCTGACGTCGGGCCGTCATCACCGTGTGAATCGAATCGCCTCGACGCTGGCCTTCTGAGGCTAGCCCTTCTTTTCAGGCCCGCCTGGCGGTCAAGATCGAGCACAGTTCGCGCAGCATAGCGCGAGCATCCTCGTCGAAGGTGCTGGCCTCAAGGGCGGCGTCTCCGTCAGCCACGAGGCGTGCAATCTCAGCCTCGTGCGCTGCGCGCCCGTTGCGCTCCACGATGTCGGTAGCAGTCGCGATCTGCTCTGCCGAGGCCTCGGCCACCCCGAGAACGTCGGTGAGGGCGCGCCGCTCAGCGGGGGAGGAGGCCTCCCATGTGAGCGCCAGGAGCGCAGTGCGCTTTCCTTCGCGCAAGTCGTCGCCGGCTGGCTTGCCCGTGACTGCCGGGTCTCCGAAGACCCCGAGATCATCATCGCGCAGCTGGAAAGCCAGGCCCCACGGGGTCAGAATCGTCTCGAGAACATCGAGCAGGTCGGCGACGTGATGGAACGACGGTGCAGCGCAGATTGCGCCGAGGAGGGCCGGGTGGACGACCGAGTAGTGGGCCGACTTGTGCAGTGCCACCTCGAGCGAGTCGCTCATGTTCAGCGCATCTGTACGCTCAGGATCAAGCGGGGTCTGCTCGGCTGTGATGTCGAGGTACTGGCCCAGCGCGACCTCCGCATGCATATCTGCGAACCGGCGCGCAAACGCACGCGCGCAGTCCTCTCGCAGTGTCAGGGCCTGCTCGTCCGCGGCTGCCGTCGCAGCCGAAAAGAGGAAATCGCCGACCAAAATAGCGCTGTGCCGACCGAAGTCCGTCGACGATCCGATCCACGACTGCGCGGCGTGGTAATCCGTGAGCGTTCGGTGAGGGGTGGGCATGCCGCGTCGTTCGTCGGCCTTGTCGATGATGTCGTCGTGGACGAGGGCACTGGCCTGATAGAGCTCCAGTGCCGCGCTGAGATGGGGCAGTGATACGTCATCGATGGCTGTTCCGGAACTGAGCGCGTAGCCCACGTGAGCCATGAGGGCACGGAAACGCTTCCCTCCGGTGACGGAGGCGAGGACCGCGCGTGAGAATTCCTCGGATCGGCCGGAAGCTCCGGCGCGGGCGAGGAGATGCGCGAGGCTGGTGGCCGTCGCCTCGTCGATTGATGGACGCAGCGTTGCGAAACTGTCGCTCAGAGTCATAGGCCCACTCTAACTGAGGTTCGAGCGCGTGCGTGAGCCCAAGGCGGGGGATCCTCACACCTACCATCAGGAAAACTAAACGGCAAGGCACTAGACTTGGCGCTGGTATGCCGATTTGCAATCGGCTCCGTTGTGCATGCCCATCAATGAAAGGGACCCGTGTGAGTGCATCTCGCGCTTCGGCAAAGGACTCCGCGACGACTGAGGAAACCACGGAGGTGAAGACCCCCGCGAAGAAGACCACGCGCGCCAAGAAGGCTGCCGCCGCGGTCGACGCGGCGAGCGCTCCCGCCGAGGAGAAGAAGTCTGCCGCGAAGAAGACGCCGGCGAAGAAGGCTCCCGCGAAGAAGACGACGAAGAAGGCCGCAGACGCCGCTGAGGTGGAGTCCAAGGCTCCTGCGAAGAAGACCGCCGCGAAGAAGACCACGAAGAAGGCCGCAGACGCGGGTGAGGCGGAGTCCAAGGCTCCTGCGAAGAAGACGGCTGCTAAGAAGACTGCGAAGAAGACCACCGACGCGCCCGAAGAGAAGGCGACGAAGAAGCCCGCCGCGAAGAAGACGCGCGGTCGCAAGCAGAAGGAAGAAGAGGTCGTCGAGGAGGTCGTCGAGGAGCTCGTTGACACCGTCGACGAAGACTTCGAGCCGACTGGCGAGGACCTTGAGGACCCCGAACTCGAGACTGAGACTGTCGACGAAGAAGAAGCTGACGCGGAGGACGACGCGGAGGACGAGGATCCGAAGCTCGCTGAGGGTGCCGCACTTCGTGAGCGCACGAACGATGGTATCCACGTCAAGGGTGGCTTCGTCGTCTCTGATTCCGATGAGACTGACGAACCCGTCCAGCAGGTGACGGTCGCCGGCGCAACCGCCGACCCGGTGAAGGACTACCTCAAGCAGATCGGTAAGGTCTCCCTGCTGAACGCCGAGCAGGAAGTGGACCTCGCCCGCCGCATCGAAGCCGGCCTCTACGCTGAATATAAGCTGAAGAACCAGGCCGATGAGATGACCAGCCGCGAGCGTCGCGAGCTGCACTTCCTCGCACAGGACGGCCAGCAGGCGAAGAACCACCTGCTTGAGGCGAACCTCCGCCTCGTCGTGTCGCTGGCCAAGCGCTACACCGGCCGCGGTATGCAGTTCCTGGACCTGATCCAGGAAGGCAATCTGGGCCTCATTCGCGCTGTCGAAAAGTTCGATTACACGAAGGGTTACAAGTTCTCGACCTACGCCACCTGGTGGATTCGTCAGGCAATCACCCGCGCGATGGCGGACCAGGCTCGCACGATCCGCATCCCGGTGCACATGGTCGAGGTCATCAACAAGCTTGCGCGTGTCCAGCGCCAGATGCTCCAAGACCTGGGTCGCGAACCCACTCCCGAGGAACTGGCAAAGGAACTCGACATGACCGCCGAGAAGGTCGTCGAAGTTCAGAAGTATGGTCGCGAGCCGATTTCGCTGCACACGCCTCTCGGCGAGGACGGCGACTCCGAGTTCGGTGACCTCATTGAGGACTCCGAGGCCATCGTGCCCGCGGACGCCGTGTCCTTTACCCTCCTGCAGGAGCAGCTCCACCACGTCCTGGACACGCTGTCCGAGCGTGAAGCCGGCGTTGTATCGATGCGCTTCGGCTTGGGCGACGGTCAGCCGAAGACTCTTGATGAAATCGGCAAGGTCTACGGCGTGACGCGCGAGCGTATCCGTCAGATTGAGTCCAAGACCATGTCGAAGCTGCGTCACCCCTCGCGTTCACAGGTGCTGCGCGACTACCTCGACTGACGCGCTATCGACACATTCGAGGGCCGGGAACAATCGTTCCCGGCCCTCGTGACAACATCGTCACAATGCGCGCATGTGCGGGTGGCATCGTCGCGTATTGGGGTTCTCGTAAGGCAGGATGATCACATGCTTGAGGGTGCACTGATTCTTGTTTTGACCGTCGTTCTGGTCCTCGTCGTTGCTGGTGGCGTTGTCGCTGTCCTGGCGCTGTCGCGCCGTAGCGCGGATGAGTGGAAGGGCGTCATCAAGCGAGAGAGTGAGGAAATTGCCGAAGAGGTGAAGACCCATCACTCGCTGCCCAAGCGTGCCTCCTCCTCACCCGATGGACCCGTGGTTCCGCGTACAGCGTCCCTGCACTCGCTCCTGCAAAGCGGCGACTCGAAGAGCGCCTACTTTGACGCTGACCGTCTACCCGGCATCGACCGTCTTGAAACGGTGACTGACCGCGTGAGCGTGCGCTTTGACCGTGGCCGGCGAAGTGCTGACGGAAGCGGGGAGTCCGTGCAGGAGTCAACGCAGCCATAACGCAGTGATGCCGCACTCAGGTTTTCTGTCAAGAGCGTCCATAGGGGATAATGACCCTATGGACGCTTTTATTTCCACCCTCCAATCGCCGTGGGCAGTCGTTATCGCCCTGGCGGTCGCCGTGCTTATCGGTGTCGTCATTCGCTTTGCCGTGAGCTCGCGTCGCCGTTCGTCGCAGGACGTGACCCCTCAGCCTCAGGTGCAGGCTCCCGTCGAGGCTCGTCCCGACACACCTGTCGAGGCGTCGCTTGATGACGCTGACCAACCTCGAGCGGGTCCGGCGGATGAGCTCGAGCCCACCCCCGACCAGAGCCCTGATACTCCCGCAACCCCGGCCTCGTCCATCGAGCGCCCCGAACCCGTGCGCGGCCGCATGGAGCGCCTGCGCGAACGTCTCGCGTCTTCCGGCTCGCTGGGACGCGCGATCCTCGGCGTTCTCAGCCGCGGCCAGCTTGGTGCCGCCGACTGGGAGGAGATCGAGGAATCGCTCCTCATCGCTGACCTCGGTCTCGAGGCCACTGACGCGCTGATGGAAGCCCTCAAGCGTCGCGTCGCGGTCGAGTCAGTGACTGACGAAGCGCGCATTCGTGAGATCCTTCGCGAGGAGCTCCTGGCCCTCGTCGATCCCTCCATGGATCGCTCTCTTAACCTTGAGCGCCCCGAGGTCGACGGCTCCGTCAAGCCCGCGGTCGTCCTGATGGTCGGTGTGAATGGCACCGGAAAGACCACGACCGTTGGCAAGCTCGCGCGCATCCTCGTCGCGGAAGACAAGTCCGTGATTCTGGGTGCCGCCGATACCTTCCGCGCGGCCGCTGCCGATCAGCTGGCGACGTGGGGCGAGCGAGTTGGTGTCGATGTCGTGCGCAGCGACCGCGAGGGCGCAGACCCGGCCTCTGTTGCCTTTGAAGCCGTGCGCGAAGGTGTCGAGCGTGACGTCGACGTTGTTCTCGTCGATACCGCGGGACGCCTGCAGAACAAGTCCACGCTGATGGATGAGCTCGGTAAGATCAAGCGCGTTATGACCAAGCAGGCCCCGGTCTCCGAGGTCCTTCTGGTGCTCGACGCGACCACCGGCCAAAACGGTATGAAGCAGGCCGAGGTCTTCGCGGAGGCCACCGGCGTGACCGGCATCGTTCTGACGAAGCTCGACGGCTCCGCTAAGGGAGGTATCGTTGTCTCCGTCCAGCGTGCGCTGGGCGTTCCGGTGAAGTTCGTCGGCCTCGGCGAGGGGGCCGACGATCTGGCCCCCTTCGACCCGCAGGGCTTTGTCGACGCGATTGTGGGTTCCGCGCAGGGCTGAACCCCGCCACCATGACGCGTACCTCGGCCCCGGTGAGACGACTCCCGGGGCCGAGGTGCGCTAACCTGTGCCTAGTACAGCCGCCATCTTGGGAGTAAACACGTGTTTGGAAACCTGTCAGATCGTCTGAGCCAGTCGTTCCGTAGCCTGCGCAGCCGCGGCGTCCTGACCGAGTCGGACGTCGATCACGCGATTTCCGACATTCGTCGCGCCCTCATTGACGCGGACGTTGCGCTTCCCGTCGTTCGCCAGTTCACCACGCAGGTTCGCGAAAAGGCGTACGGTGCAGCTCGCTCCAAGGCGCTTAACCCGGGCCAGCAGGTCGTCTCCATCGTGCATGAGGAACTCGTTGAGATCCTCGGTGGCGCCACGCGTGAGCTGACCTTCGCAGAGTCCGGCCCCACCGTCTTCATGCTCGCCGGCCTCCAGGGTGCCGGTAAGACCACGCTCGCCGGAAAGCTGGGTAAGTGGCTGCGCGAGGAGGGCAAGACCGTCCTGCTCGTCGCCTCCGACCTCCAGCGCCCCAACGCTGTCCAGCAGCTCCAGGTTGTCGGTGAGCGCGCCGGCGTCAAGGTGTGGGCACCCGAGCCCGGAAACGGCGTCGGCGACCCCGTCGAGGTCGCGCGCAGCGGCGTCGAGTTTGCCCGCCAGAGCGGTATCAACGTGGTCATCGTCGATACGGCCGGCCGTCTCGGTGTCGACCAGGAGATGATGGAGCAGGCGATCGCCATCCGCGACGCCGTCAACCCCCACGAGATCATGTTCGTCCTCGACGCCATGGTTGGTCAGGACGCGGTCTCCACCTCCACAGCCTTCCGTGACGGCGTCGGCTTCACGGGCGTCGTCCTGTCCAAGCTGGATGGCGACGCGCGCGGTGGTGCCGCGCTGTCCGTTCGCGGCGTGACCGGCGCGCCGATTCTGTTTGCCTCGACGGGTGAGGGGCTCGACGACTTTGAGCGCTTCCACGCCGACCGTATGGCCGGCCGCATCCTCGACATGGGTGACATCCTCACCCTCATCGAGCAGGCCGAAAAGAAGATGGATGCCGAGGAGGCGGAGAAGGTCGCGGCCAAGGCAATGGCCGGCCAGCTCACCCTCGGCGACTTCCTGAGCCAGCTCCAGCAGATCAAGAAGCTCGGCTCGATGAAGAAGATGCTCGGTATGATCCCGGGCGCTGCCCAGATGCGCGAGCAGATCGAGAACTTCGACGAGCGCGAGGTCGACCGCGTTGAGGCCATCGTCCGTTCGATGACCCCGGCCGAGCGTGAGGACGTGTCGATCCTTAACGGCTCTCGTCGAGCGCGTATCGCCCGCGGTTCTGGCACGACTGTGACCGAGGTGAACCAGCTCGTGCAGCGCTTCGAGGCAGCGCGCGAGATGATGGCGCAGATGGGCCAGATGGGTGGCGGTGTTCCCGGTATGGGCGCACTGCCGGGCCGCGGCGGCAAGGCGAAGCAGAAGGCCAACGCCCGCAAGGCTCAGGCCCAGCGCGCTCGCATGAAGAAGAGTGCACGCTCCGGTAACCCCGCCAAGCGTCGCCAGCAGGAACTCGAGGCCATGCTGCCCCCGTCCGAGCGCAGCGCGCCCCAGGGCTCGTCCTTCGGTGTCGCCCAGGAGGCCCCCGCTCCGCGTCCGACGATCGACGATCTGCCGGACGACGTCAAGCGCATGCTTGGCCAGCTCTGAGGCATGGAGTTCTCCGGCCTCGCCCTATGGGCGGACAACACGTCTGAGCGACCGTCGTGGGTGCGCGGCACATGGCGCGTCAATGGGGGAGTGATCCGTCGGGTCTCTGACGGTGAAGAGGCTCCGTCGGTCGGCGTCATTGTCCCCGGCATGGTGGATACGCACTGCCATATCGGCTACTCGGAGACCGGTTCGGTGTCCGAAGCACAGATGGTGGAGCAGGCGCGCGTGACGCTCGCGAGTGGTGTGACCGTCGTGCGGGACTGCGGTGTCCCGGTCGATAACTCGGCGGCGGCGAGTGCGACCGGCTTGCACCTGATCCGCTGTGGTCGCCATGTTGCGCGCCCAAAGCGTTACATGCGTGACCTGCCGCTGGACGTCGACGATCAGCGTGAGCTTCCCGCAGTCCTCGCGTCGATGGCTCACTCCTCCGACGGGTGGGTGAAGATCGTCGGAGACTGGATCGACCGCAGTGCCGGAGCAGACTCGGACCTCATGCCCCTGTGGGACCCTGCCGTGTTGACTGACGCTGTTGCCGCCGTGCACGAGGCCGGGGCGAGGATCGCCGTGCATGCGTTCTCACATCGCGTGATCGACTCGCTCATTGAGGCCGGCGTTGACGACATTGAACATGGCAGCGGTATCGATGAAGATCAGGCCAGCGAGATTGCTGCACGCGGAATCGCTGTGACGCCGACGCTGCGCCAGGTCGAGCTCTTCAAGGATTTTGCGGCCCAGGCGGGGGCGAAGTACCCCGTCTATGCGGCGACGATGCTGGGCATGTACGACGCGCGGCGCTCCCACTTCCAGATGCTCGTCGACTCTGGCGTCCTTCTCCTCATGGGAACCGACTCGGGTGGCTACCAGGATCACGGTACGATCGCCGGCGAGCTTGACCTGTGGCTCCAATGGGGCGCACCTGCTGAGTTTGCGATCGATGCCGCGACGTGGGTGAGCCAGCGCTACCTCGGCTACCCGGGCCTCGTCGAGGGCGGTCCCGCTGATTTCCTCATCCTGGACGAGGACCCGAGGGCCAATCCGACGATCCTTGCGAAGCCTGCGCGCGTCACGGTGGGTGGAGCGTCTGTCTGGGAGCGTCCGTCCGCCTGAGCTCACGGCAGTGATCGATTTAACCGATTCGCGCGACACGGCACTTGCTCCTGACTTGGGATTCAGGGGCGAAATATGGCATAATCGCTAGCTGTACCCGGCGGTTCGTAGACCCTCTCACTGCGTGCCGTCGTGTCCCGGTCCAATGCGACCCCTGTGTTTCCCACCTTGGGACGCAAAGGTCCACACCAATCTGAAATGGAGAGACCACTCAAGTGGCAGTTCGAATTCGCCTGAAGCGCGTGGGTAAGATCCACGCTGCCCAGTACCGTGTTGTCGTTGTCGATTCGCGCAAGAAGCGTGACGGCCGCGTCATCGAAGAGGTCGGTTACTACGATCCTCAGCCGAACCCGTCGATCATCCGCATCGACTCTGAGCGTGCCCAGTACTGGCTCGGTGTTGGCGCTCAGCCTTCCGACCAGGTCCGCAAGCTGCTGGTCCTGACCGGTGACATCGCCAAGTTCAACGGCAAGGCCGACGCTGTTTCCCGCGTCATCGTCTCCGAGGCTGACAAGGCCGCCCAGGCCGAGCAGGCCATCAAGGACGCCGAGGCTGCTGCCGAGAAGTCCAAGGCTGCTGCCTCCGCCAAGAAGGCCGAGGAAGAGGCCGCCGCTGCTGCAGCCGCTGCTGAGGCTGAGGCTGGCGAGCAGGCTTCCGAAGAGGCCGCCGGAGAGGATGCCTGAGCATGCTCGCCGACGCGTTGGAGCACCTGGTCAGCGGGATCGTTGACCACCCCGAAGATGTCGAGGTGACGCCTCGTTCCATGCGACGTGGCCAGCTTCTTGAGGTTCGCGTGAACCCCGAGGACCTGGGTCGCGTCATCGGACGCGGCGGTCGGACGGCTCGCGCGCTGCGCACCGTCATGGGTGCGTTGTCCACGCGTGGCACCGTCCGCGTTGACGTCGTCGACACGGATCGCGAGTAAGACTCGCACACGTCACGAAGGGGTCCGGCACTGCCGGGCCCCTTCGTTGTATCCTTCGGGGGAGTCCCCGTTTATCGTCAGGAGAACACATGCAGCTCACAGCCGCTATCGTCGGCCCTGCCCACGGCTTGCGAGGCGAGGTCATCGTGGACGTGCGCAGCGACGACCCGGAGGTCCTGGCACCGGGCGCGCGCTTGGATGTTGCAGGACAGAAGCGTCAGCTCACGGTGCGTTCCGTGCGGGTACACAAGGATCGCGTGCTGGCCTCGTTTGACGAGTGCGGTACGCGCGAGGAGGCCGAGGCTCTGCGCGGTGCGCGTCTGCTCGTCGACGCCCATCCCGAAGAGGACGCCTGGTATCCCCACGAACTCAAGGGACTTGAGGCGCGTACGCCTTCCGGTGACGTCCTTGGAACGGTGAGTGGGC
>JAHACW010000054.1 GCA_018375675.1 Actinomyces sp.
ATCCACAACGCGCAGAAGTCGACGCTGAATGACCTGCTGGCAGACGATGATTTACCGGACGACGCCCGCACGATTATAGAAATGCGCCTCGGGGCCGCGAGGATGCCGCAGGCGAGCGACGCGAAGGCCAGTCCCGTAAGGATCAGGCCAAGGCGCATGACGGGGCTCAGGGAGACCCCGTCGAGCGCATCCACCAGCGAGACCATCATCAGCGGGATGAGGCACTCGAGGATGACCTCCCCGGTGATGAATAGCGGGGTCAGGATCGCGGGTTTCTTAAACTCGCGCAGCCTCCCCATCAGCGTTCGAATGGTTGTCATTCTTCTCCTCTTCGTTCCCTACGGGCATCTCATAGACGAGGCCGGGGCGCGCATTCAGCGCCCGCGCAGCCTGCAGATGGTGATAAGTGCTTTTTCGATGGCGCGCTGCGGGTCCCGCGACGCACCCTTTGTTTCGGCATCGGCCGTGGCGATGGCACCAAAGGCACCCGCCAGCGAGGCATCGGACCAGCCGCGCAGCTCACGCCGGGCTCGGTCCACCTGCCAGGGGGCCATCTTGAGGGCGGATGCGGATCCGCCGATCGACACCTTCGCCATGGCGCGGAACTTCATGGCCAGGGCGGTGACGAGCAGCTGGGGGGCGATGCCTGTGGCGAACGCGTGGCGCGCGAGCGTCAGGGCCTTCGCCGAGTTGCCCGCGACGGCCGCATCCGCGACGTCGTAGCCCGTGGCCTCGACGCGGCCGGCCTGGTAGCGCCGCACGTCCTCCAGGGTGATGCGTCCGCTGACGTCGGAGAGCAGCTGAGCCAGGGCACCGGCCATCGCGCGCGGGTCGTTGCCGAGCGCGTCCACGAGGGCCTGCTGGGCCTCAGTGTCCATCTGGCGCCGAGCCGCGCGCACGTCGGAGGCGATGAGCGCCAGCTTGTCGCGGTCGTTTTTCAGCGGTTCGGCAGGGATCACGGGCCATTTCGCCTTCGTGATCGTGTCGATGACCTTCTTACCTCGGGCGTTGCCACCGGGGTGTGCCAGGAACATCCACACGTCGGGGGCAGGCGAAGCCGAGTATGCGATGAGGTCGTTCGCGAGGGCATCGCTCATCGTTTCCAGGTCCCGGATGATCACCATGCGGGACTCGCCGAAGAGCGAGGGCGACGCGATAACGTCGAGCTGTCCAGCCTGGTAGGTGGCCGCGTTGATGTCGGTGCGCTCGAGGTTGGGGTCGGCCTCGTGGGCGAGGGCCCGCAGCTGGTCGAGGGCGCGGTCGACGAGAAGGCCCTCGGGGCCTTTGATCAACACGATGGGTGCCAGCGTGATCTGGGCTGGCGGCGTCGGGCGCGAACCGCGTGCTGCCACGTCTTCCTGCCTTTCCGCTGAAACGGTAACTGTCTAAGTCTGCCACTGAGCGAGCTCATCTGTGTCTGTCTTAGCCGTGGGCGGACGCTACTCGTGGCAGGTGTCACCAGGTTGCAGCGCCGTTGCGGCATCTCAGCTCCTTGGCGGTGAGCACTGATCACTCAGGCCTCGTCGGCATTGACGATCGGGAATGCCCACCGCTTCCATGCCCACCACTTCCATGCCCACCACGCGATCCATCCGACGCCGCAGCAGGCGTACACGCCCAAGACGGTTGAGGATCCACCGGGTACGTGCACCCCGTTTCCGGGCAGTGAAGCGCACATGCGCGCAGCCCCCGCAATCCACGCGGTCGCCCACGAGGCGAGGACGGCGCATGCCGAGGCACCGCGAATGCTCAGCGGGGAGATGAGCGCGCCCGCGAGCCCCGCGACGGTGGCGACCGGAACGGCGGGCTCGGCAAGGACGTTAGCGACGATCCCCCACACCGGCACGTTCCCCGAGAGCGACACGATGAGGGGCGCGGTCGCCAGCTCCGCAAAGGCGGGCACACACACCATCTCCACGAGCCGACGCAGCGCTTTCCCAACGCGCGTGTCTCCTCGTATCCGCCGATGGCAGCGCCGCACCAGCGCCGCGGAAGGGCCGACGACCGCGAGCGCGGCGAGCGCCGACAGGGCGAATCCGTAGGATCGGGATGACCAGGGGTCGATGAGGAGGGTGGTGATCACGACGGCGCCCAGGGCGGCGATGGATTGGCCGTCGCGTCCGAGGATGAGGCCAAGGGCGGCGACGGCTGCGACGCAGACGGAGCGGACGACGGATGGGTCTGGTCCGACGAGGATGAGGATTGTGCCCAGGACGAGGATGGTGGCCCCGAGGCGTAGGGGTTTTCGTGCGGGTACGACGAGGGTCACGGTGGCGAGGACGATGACGATGTGGGATCCGGAGACGGCGGTGAGGTGGGTGAGGGAGGTGGTTTTCATGGCTTGTGCGAGGTCTGCGGGCATTGCACGGTCGTCTCCGATCGCCATGCCGGGGACGAGGGAGCGCGCGTCCCTGGGCAGAGGCGCGCATGCTCTGGCGAAGGCCCGGTGGGTGGAGCGCATCCAGGCGGACAGGCCGCCGGGTCTCTCGATGAGCTGGGCGCGCCTGACGCGTATGGTGCCCACCGATGGCGCGTCGGCGGCAAAGGTCGCGTCGAGGCTTCCCCACACCTCGTAGACGTCTCCTCGCGCGGCGTCCTGCCACCCGGGTGCGCGCACGAGTGCGGTGGCGTTCGAGGGGATCCACTCCTCCCCCACGGAGATGGCCTCGATGCGCGCACGGGCGCTGCGTGTCGCGGAGAACCCGGACGAGGGTGGGGCCGGGTCAGCCTGTAGGGCGACGCGCGCGTGGATGGGGCCGGAGTCGCGGCGGGCTGGGTCGGCGTCGTATTGCCGGCGGGCAGTGGATCCGACCGCGAGCGCGCAGGCGGTGCATGCGAGGAGGAGCGCGAGGCCGAGGCGTGCGGACCTGGGCGGGGTGAGGGCGTGCCTTGGGGGCTTCCGGCCTCGTTGTGAGCGCGCGTAGGAGGCGGCGCAGGTGAGCGCGGCGAGGGCGCACGCTCCAATCCATACCCATTGAGCTGGGCGGCCTGTCGCCCACCAGGTGGCGGCCCAGGTGGCGGTGGCTGCGGGCGCAAGGCGCAGGTCGATCATGCGGGGAGCGCAGTGGGTATCGCTCATCAGCACACACCCGGTCGGATCTTCTCGATGAGGGAGGGGCCGATGCCGGGCACGTCGTCGAGCTCTTCGACGGAGGTCAGGCGTGGGTGTGTTGCCCGGTAGGAGATGATGCGCTGTGCGAGGGCCGGACCGACGCCGGGAAGGGTCTGGAGCTCGGTCTCGGTCGCGGTGGCCAAGCGGACACAGGCCTGCGCGTCGGTGCCCGTCCCCGCAGACGCGGGAGGCGGTGACTCCCCGACGACGCCGACCCGTATCTGTTCCCCGTCGACGAGGATGCGGGCGAGGTTGATCGATTCCAGGTCTGCCTCGGGCGTTGCTCCTCCTGCCGCCGTGATCGCGTCGATGACGCGGGAGGTGGCTGGCAGGGTGAGCACCCCTGGGGACGCAACCGCGCCGGAGACGTAGACGACGACGTCGGCGTGTTCCCCTGAGGATTGGGGTGCGGACGGGCCTGCCGCGACGGACGCGGCCTCGCTCTCTTCTCCCTCCGAGGACGATTGAGCAAGGGCTTGGGAGTGCTCGCGTGTCGCTGCGTGCCTCCACACCCCCACGGCCGCGATCAGGACGACCACGGCAATCAGTGCGGCCACGCTCGCTCCTCCGGGCAGGAGGCGGGCGACGCTCGGCTCGGCGGGTTCGTCATCCTCAGTGAGGGCGCTGTCGTACACGGCTTTCGTCAGCGCCGCCATGCGCCGACGCGCCAACCATCGTGACACGTTCATGCCCGCACGCTAACGCCCACGAACAGCCAAAGAAAAGCAGAAAGAGAACCCCTGTGGATAACTGCGATGGGCGCGCACGGGTTGTGGACAAATCCCACACCCAACCCACCACGCATAACTCGCATGGGACCGCGGTCCCAAGGGATACTGTTCCGGTAACGTCGAAGTACAGTGGCGCACCGCGCCCAGAGCCGAAAGGCCACACCATGAGCGAGAACATCGAGGATCTCAAGGCGCAGCTCGCCGCAGCGGAAGCCGCCGCGAAGGCCGCCGAGGCAGAGGCCGCCCGAGCGAAGGCCGAGGCCCTGCGTCTCCAGCTTGAAGCAGCTGGCACCCCCGCCGCGGACGCACCTGCCGCCACCGCAGAGGCTGAGACCGCGCAGGCGGAGGCCGCCCGCGCGACGGCCGACGAGCTTCGCACCCAGGTGGAGGCCGCAGAGGCCACGCCTGCTCCCGAGGCACCCGCAGCCGCCCCGGCCTCGTCCCCCGCCCCGAGCGGCGAACTGTCGACTTTCGCCGCGCAGATCCAGGGCGCCTACTCCTGGGATGTCCCCGCTGTCACGATCGGCACGCTCATCGACAATGGCGCACGCGTGCCCGGCGTGACCGCCAAGATGCCGCTTCCTATGTTCAACCGCCACCTCCTGGTCGCCGGCGCGACGGGCACGGGCAAGACCCGTACCCTCCAGCTCCTGGCCGAGGGCCTGTCCGCGAACGGTTCCTCGGTCCTCCTGTGCGACGTGAAGGGCGACCTGACGGGCCTGGCTGAGCCCGGCGTCAGCTCCGAGAAGCTCCTGAGCCGCACCGCGGCCAACGGTCAGGACTGGGCCTCGTCCCAGTTCCCGATCGAGCTGCTGAGCCTGGGTGGCGCGGATTCGCAGTTCCCGGGTGTGCCCGTGCGCGCCCAGATCTCCGACTTCGGCCCGATCCTGCTCGCCCGTGCCCTCTCGCTGAACACCACGCAGGAGCAGGCCCTCCAGCTGATCTTCGCGTGGGCGGACGCCCAGGCCCTTGAGCTCGTGGACCTGCCCGACCTGCGCGCCGTCATCTCCTTCCTGACCTCGGATGAGGGCAAGGACGAGCTGGCCACGATCGGCGGCGTCTCCAAGGCCACCGCCGGCGTCATCCTGCGTGCCCTGACCGCGCTCGAGTCCCAGGGCGGCGGCCAGTTCTTCGGCGCCCCCGGCTTCGACACGGCCGACCTCATGCGCATGGATTCCACTGGCCGCGGCATCATCTCTCTGCTCGGCGTCGGCGACATCTCCTCGCGCCCCGCACTGGTCAGCGCCGTCATCATGTTCCTGCTCGCCAACCTCTTCTCCACCCTGCCCGAGGTCGGCGACGTTGAGCGCCCCAAGCTCGTGTTCTTCTTCGACGAGGCGCACCTGCTGTTTGCGGACGCCACCAAGGAGTTCGAGCGCCAGGTCGTCCAGACCGTGCGCCTCATCCGTTCCAAGGGCGTGGGTGTTGTCTTCGTGACGCAGACCCCCAAGGACATCCCCTCCGACGTCCTCGCCCAGCTCGGTTCGCGCATCCAGCACGGCCTGCGCGCCTCCACGCCGGACGACTTCAAGAAGCTCAAGGCCACGGTCCAGACCTTCCCGAAGACGTCCCTCGAACTCGACGAGGTCCTCACCACCCTGGGCACCGGCGAGGCCGTCGTGACCGTCCTGGATCCGAAGGGTAACCCGACTCCGGTCACGCCGGTCGGTATCTGGGCACCCGCCTCCGTCATGGGCCCCGCATCCGCCGACACGGTCGCGCGCATCAACCAGTCCAGCGTCATCATGGGCCGCTACCGCGACGCCGTGAACCCGGACTCGGCCGAGGAAAAGCTCGAGCGCCGCGCGGCCGAGGCCCAGGCCGCCCGCGAGGAAGCCCTCGCGCAGGAGGAGGCAGCCAAGGAGGCCGAGCGCGCGCAGAAGGAGGCCGAGAAGGAAGCTGAGCGTGCAGCCAAGGAGGCCGAGAAGGCCGCCGCCAAGGAGGAGGCCGCCCGCCAGAAGGAAATGGAGAAGCTGCGCCGCCAGGTCGAGAAGCAGCAGGAGAAGGAAGAGGCAGCGCGCCAGCGCGCCGCCGAACGCCGCACCCGCCAGGTCGAAAACGTCCTCGGGTCCGTCCTGCGCACCGCCGGCCGCGAGATCACGCGCTCCATCTTCGGCACTCGCAAGCGCTGAGACTACCGATTTTTCGGCACGAGGCCGGGGCTGAGGACTCCTTCCGAGGGGGCTCGGCCCCGGCCTCGTCTCACAGTGCGGCCATTGTGCCAAGAAACGGCAAAGTGGAGTAAGCTGCATCGCAATCGACCAACTTTCACGGGAGACCCTGATGCGTATCGGATTCATCGGAACGGGAGCCATGGCCCAGGCCATCGCTCGCGGTGCCGTCGCGTCCGGCGTCGATCCCGCGACCCTGGTCTTCTCCAACCGCACGGCCACCAAGGCCTGCGACCTCGCCGACGAACTCGGCGCGGCAGCCGCGTCCTCGAACGCCTCCCTGGCCCGCCAGGCCGACATCGTCATCCTGGCGGTCAAGCCCAAGGACCAGCGCGCGGTCATCAAGGAGATCTCCCCCATCGTGGTCGGTCGCACCGACGTCTGCGTCGTCTCCCTGGCGGCGGGACGCACCCTCGACCAGATCACCACTGACTTCGGCGCGGGTATCCCGCTCGTGCGCGTCATGCCGAACGTCGCGGCCACCGTCGGGCAGTCCATGACCGCCCTAACGGCCGCGCGCGCCACCGACGCACAGGTCGCAGCCGTCCGATCCCTCATGGATTCGGTGGGCCGCACCATCCTCATCGACGAGGACTATTTCCCCGTGTTCCAGGCCCTGGCCTCGTGCTCTCCGGCCTGGTATTTCCAGATTGTTGATTCTTTCGCCCGCGCCGGTCTCAAGCACGGCCTGTCCAAGGACAGCGCCGTCGAGATCGCTGCACAGGCGATGGCGGGAGCCGCTGCACTGCTCCTCGCTGAGCGCGAGGCGGGCACGATCCCCGCGCAACTCATTGATCGGGTGACGAGCCCCGGCGGCACCACAATCGCAGGATTGCTGGCCGCCGAGGAAGGTGGTTTGTCGACCGCACTGGTAGGTGCCGTCGACGCATCCATCCACGCCGACTCCCATCTCGGCTGACACCACCTGCCGCGCTACGGCTTACCTCCCCCTTATTTTGCGCACCCGCGCACCCTCAACACAGGAACACACATGTTGCTCTTCAACGCAGTCGTGCTCTCCGTACTCGTCATGCTGATCCTCAGCGTCGCACGCTTGCACGTCATCATCTCCCTCTTCGTTGCCTCGCTCGTGGGCGGCCTGGTCGCCGGCATGGGCGTGTCCGGCACGATGGTCGCCTTCCAGGATGGCCTCGCAGGCGGCGCGAAGATCGCCCTGTCCTACGCGCTGCTTGGCGCGTTCGCCATGTCGGTCGCCCACTCCGGATTGCCGCGCCTGCTGGCTAACTGGATCATCAAGAAGCTGCGCAACTCCGATGAGTCGAACTCGGCGCGCGTGGCCCGCTCCGCCAAGTGGGGCATCCTCGGCGGCGTCCTCGTCATGGGCGTGATGAGCCAGAACCTCATCCCGATTCACATCGCGTTCATCCCGCTGCTGGTGCCCCCGCTCATCGGCGTCATGAACGAGCTGAAGATGGACCGCCGATTGGTCGCCTGTGCGATCACCTTCGGCATCGTCACCACTTACATGTTCGTGCCGATCGGCTTTGGCCGTATCTTCCTGCACGACATTCTCTACAAGAACATTGAGGAAGCCGGCATGGCCGTCGAGGGCGTCGTCAACCCGATGGCCGCCATGGCGATCCCCGCCCTGTCGATGCTCATCGGCTGCTTCATTGCCCTGTTCGTCTCCTACCGCAAGCCGCGCGAGTACGAGCAGCGCGAGACTTCCTTCAGCACCCAGGACGACAAGCCCGTCAACATGGTGAAGGTGTGGGCCGCGGTCGTGGCCCTCGTCGCCTGCTTCGTCATCCAGGCTGTCCTCACGAAGATGGACTCCGAGGCCGACCCGCTGCTCGTGGGCGCCCTCGTGGGCCTGTGCATGATGCTCGGCATGCGCGTCGTTCCGTGGCAGCAGGCCGACGACGTGTTCAGCGGCGGCATGAAGATGATGAGCCTCATCGGTCTCATCATGATCACCGCCCAGGGCTATGCCTCGGTCCTGAAGGCCTCCGGTCAGATCGAGCCGCTCGTCCAGCAGACCTCCGCAATGTTCAACGGTTCGAAGTCTCTGGCCGCGGTCATCATGCTGGTGGTCGGCCTCATCATCACGATGGGCATCGGCTCGTCCTTCTCGACCCTGCCGATCATTTCAGCGATCTACGTGCCCTTGTGCGTCGCGCTGGGCTTCTCCCCCATGGCCACGGTCGCCCTCATCGGCACCGCGGGCGCGCTGGGCGACGCCGGTTCTCCCGCGTCCGACTCGACGCTCGGCCCGACAGCCGGTCTCAACATCGACGGTCAGCACGACCACATGCGAGACACGGTCATCCCCGAGTTCATCCACTACAACATTCCGCTGTTGATCGGTGGCTGGATCGCGGCGATGGTCCTCTGATTCCGTCGTTCTTCTCTACGAGGTCGGGGCTGGGTTGCACGAACGCGCAACCTGGCCCCGGCCTCGTTATGCACCCAGGTAGGTGGTCGTGACCTCGTGGAGGACCTCCGCGGTCGCTCGCACGTCCGCCAGGGCGATGTGTTCATCGTGTGCGTGCAGCTGGGAGTACACCTGGCCCAGGCTCGCCCCACTGTCCACGGCTCCAAAACCGTACCCGATACCCCCACGCCTGCGGGCCACGCGCAGGTCGGTGCCGCCGGGGAAGAGGACGGGGACGACGCTCGCGCCCGGGTAGCGCTCTGTCAGCGCCGCTTCGATCGCTCGGTACAGGTCGGTGTCGATCGACGAGGCCGTGGCTGCCTCGCACAGGAGGCGTTCGATGGTCACGTGCTCGGCGAGGTCACCGAGGGCCGCCGCAATGGCGGCGTCCACGTCATCGTCGTCGACGCCGGGCAGCGTGCGGATATCCAGCTCGAGGGTGGCGTTTGAGGGCATGACGTTGATGGGGCCGCCCGAGTGGGCGACCGTCTGGGCGACGGTCACGTGTGAGATCGCGTGCGCGAACGCCGCCAGGTCCTCGAACTCGGAGTAGTCACCCTCGTAGGTGCCATGAATCAGGCTCGTTTCGGTCGTTTCATCGAACTCGAAGGCGCGCACGAAGGAAGCCCAGACCTCGTCCGTGGCGGTGGGCCAGCGGGCGGCGGACAGCGCCGCGCTCACCTGAGAGAGCCGCTCGACGGCGCTCGTGCGCCCCAGCGGAACCGAGCCGTGGCCAGCGTCGCCCCGAATGTGTAGGCGGCGCTGGGCGGCTCCCTTTTCGCCGACGACCACGACGACGCTGTCACCGCCCCTGCGCCCACGAATGTGTGCCCCTCCCATTTCGGACAGGGCCGCGTCCCACGGGAGGGTATCCGCCCTGTGCTCGCCGATCCACGGGACGCCGAGCCCTCCTCGTGCTTCCTCGTCCGCGGCGGCCACGAATACCAGGGAACGCGCGGGAGGATTGCCGTCCTGGGCGCGGCGGGCGACCTCGCGGGTCACGACGGCCATCGCGGCGGTCAGGTGGAGCATGTCGACTGTGCCGCGCCCCCACATGACGTCGTCCTCGATCTGTGCGCCGAAAGGATCGCGCGTCCACTTGGCCTCGTCGACGGGCACGACGTCCGTGTGCCCGAGGAGAGTCAGCGGCGTGCCAGCGCTGAGTGGATCCGCGCCCTCGACCGTGACGACGAGGGACGTGCGCCCCGGGTGCGGGGTGATCCGTTCGATTGACACGGGCAGGCCCACGAAGAAGTCCTCAAGGAGGTCGGCGGCTCGCTCCTCTCCGCCCGAATCGGCGGTCAAGTCGTTGACGCAGCCCAAGCGCACCAGGCGCCCCAACAGGTCGACGGTCTGCTCACCCAGCGATTGCGCGCTCATGTTCTCCCCTTCCGCGCGGGGGCCTCGTCCCGGCTCCCCTGCCTGACACCACGGTATCCCCACGCGCGTCACTTCACCCGACAGCGCCACGAGGGGAACTTTTGTAACGACGCGTGTGAGCAACCCGCCGGGCGCTAGAAGGCCCAGCATTGGACCGAAATGCCTGGGGAAACGTAGGCTAGTGGGGCAAACAGTCCACGACTCGGATGGAGACAACTCAATTATGGCCATGAACACCCGTGCGCAGGCGCCTCGCGTGCCCGACCGCGCCACCCCCGAAGGCCTCGAAGCCAAGTGGGGTGAGGCCTGGGAAAGCCAGGGTACCTACGCTTTTGACCGCACCGCGACGCGCGAGCAGGTGTACTCGATCGACACTCCCCCGCCGACGGTATCCGGCTCCCTGCACATCGGCCATGTTTTCTCCTACACGCACACCGACGTCGTGGCCCGCTACCAGCGCATGACCGGCAAGTCCGTGTTCTACCCGATGGGTTGGGACGACAACGGCCTGCCCACCGAGCGCCGCGTGCAGAACTACTTCGGCGTGCGCGTGGATGCGACGCTGCCCTACGACCCCGACTTCGAGCCCCCGCACGTGGGCGGCGACGGCAAGTCGATCAAGGCTCGCGACCAGAAGCCGATTTCCCGTAAGAACTTCGTGGAGCTGTGCGAGCGCCTCACCCAGGAGGACGAGGCTCAGTTCGAGGCGCTGTGGCGCTACCTGGGTCTGAGCGTGGACTGGAAGCAGAACTACCAGACGATCGGCGCGCGTGCGCGCAAGGTCGCCCAGGCCGCGTTCCTGCGCAACCTGGCGCGCGGCGAGGCCTACCAGGCCGAGGCCCCGGGCCTGTGGGACGTCACCTTCCAGACGGCGGTCGCCCAGGCTGAGCTGGAGAGCCGCGAGTACCCGGGCTTCTACCACCGCCTGGCCTTCCACATCACCGACGCCGAGGCCGCCGCGAAGGCTGCCGCCGCGGGCGCCCCCGTCGAGGACGGCGTGGACGTGTGCATCGAGACGACGCGTCCCGAGCTGCTGGCCGCCTGCGTGGCCCTGATCGCCCACCCGGACGACGAGCGCTACAAGCCGCTGTTCGGCACGACAGTCGCCTCCCCCGTGTACGGCGTCGAGGTGCCGATCCTGCCCCACCCCGAGGCGGAGATGGACAAGGGCGCGGGCATCGCCATGTGCTGTACCTTCGGCGACACGACCGACATCGACTGGTGGCGTGACCTGGAACTGCCGCTGCGCGCAATCCTGCGCAAGGACGGCCGCATCATCACCGAGACCCCCGAGTGGATCACGACCGACGCGGGCCGCGCGGCTTTCGAAGAGATCACCGGCAAGACGACGTTCTCCGCGCGCGAGGCCGTGGTGGCCGCCCTGCGCGAGTCGGGCGAGCTGAAGGGCGAGCCGACCAAGACGATGCGTCAGACCAACTTCTTCGAGAAGGGCGACAAGCCCCTCGAGATCGTCACCTCGCGCCAGTGGTACATCCGTAACGGTGGCCGCGCGTGGACGAACCCGGCCTCGGGGAAGGACCTGAACGAGGAGCTCATCGGCCGCGGCCGCGAGCTGGAGTTCCACCCCGATTTCATGCGCGTGCGCTACGAGAACTGGGTGAAGGGCCTGAAGGGCGACTGGCTGGTCTCCCGTCAGCGCTTCTTCGGCGTGCCGTTCCCGCTGTGGTACCGCGTGGACGCGGACGGCCAGGTCAATTACGACGACATCATCACCCCGTCTGAGGCTGCTCTGCCGGTCGACCCGTCGACGGACGTGCCGGAGGGCTACACGGAGGATCAGCGCGGCGTGGCCGGCGGCTTCGTGGGCGAGCTGGACATCATGGACACGTGGGCGACGTCCTCGCTGTCCCCGCAGCTGGCGTGTGGCTGGCTGGATGACGAGGACCTGTTCGCTCGCACGTACCCGATGGATCTGCGCCCGCAGGGCCAGGACATCATTCGTACGTGGCTGTTCTCCACCGTGGTGCGCGCGGACCTGGAGTTCGGTGCGCTGCCGTGGAAGCACGCGGGCCTGTCGGGCTGGATCCTGGATTCGGACCACAAGAAGATGTCCAAGTCCAAGGGCAACGTCGTGACCCCCATGGGCATCCTGGAGAAGTACGGCTCGGACGCCGTGCGTTACTGGGCGGCGTCGGCTCGCCTGGGCCTGGATGCGGCGTTCGACGAGCAGCAGATGAAGATTGGTCGCCGCCTGGCGATCAAGGTGCTCAACGCATCGAAGTTTGCTCTCACGATGGGCGGCGAGGGCGCGGCAATCGATCTGGATCCGGCGCTGGTGACGGTGCCGCTGGATCGTTCGGTGCTGGCGGCGCTGGCCTCCGTCATCGACGAGGCATCGGCAGCTCTGGCGTCCTACGAGCACTCTCGCGCGCTCGAGGTCACGGAGTCGTTCTTCTGGACGTTCTGCGACGACTACCTGGAGCTGGTGAAGGAGCGCGCCTACAACCGTGATGGCGCGTGGGACGAGGCCTCGGCCGCGTCTGCCCGTGCGGCTCTGGCGATCGTCATCGACAACGTCGTGCGCCTGCTGGCCCCCTACCTGCCGTACGTGACGGAAGAGGTGTGGAGCTGGTACCGCGAGGGAAGCGTGCACACCGCCCCGTGGCCGGCGGTGGCGGACCTGGCCGGCGTCGAGGGCGATCCCTCGGTGCTCGAGGCCGCGTCCTCTGCTCTGATCGCCCTGCGTCGCGTGAAGTCTGAGGCGAAGGTGTCGCCGCGTACGCCGTTCCTGGCGGTGACGGTGCGCGCGCCGCAGGCTCAGGTGGAGGCCCTGGAGTCCGTGAAGGGCGACCTGGAGGCCGCATCGAAGGCCGTGGGCGCCCTGACCGTGGCTGCTTCCGACGACGCTGAGGCCACCGAGGCCGTTGTCGAGTCCTTCGAGCTGGGCGAGGCTCCTGCTAAGCGCAAGGGCTGAGCGTTAGGCTGCTGGGGGGCCGCCCGTTGGAAACCACGGGCGGCCCCCCTTCTATGCCCACAGCTGCTCCTCCGGCTCCTTACCGTAAGCCATCACGTAAAGCGCTCTCTACCTTCACCAACACATTTCCTGATCGATACCAATATCACCGACCACCTAATGCACCTGAACCACCGCCATCGCCTAACAAGTTATGTCAATTCACTTTAGACTATAGCCACGTATGTTACGATACACTTGTAAAGCTCGAATGGGGGAAGTAGCAATAAAGAAAATTTACACAAGGAACACCCGCCACTTAATCAGGCACAGACTATTAAAAATATCTAATTTAATGTCATTTTAAACCACAGAGACAACCAAGCAAGGACGCAAAGCATGCTGGAAGAAAATGTGTACGAATGCGATTCACTTATCGATTATATCGAGCTGATCACGAAAATTAGAGCCGAGGACGAAGAAAAAGAATTGTGGTTCCGCGGACAAGGCCTAAGCGAATGGAGACTATCACCGCGCATATGGAGATACGGGAAGACTTCATCAGGAATGAAGTTGACCGACATGAACACATCAGGAGAACACTTTTTGACCATATGCCCACCCGAAACCTATATGCTTCAAAAGTTTATTGCCGGCCTAAAATCGGAAGGCATCTCTTACCCAAACAACTACATCAACCAATTGGAGCTTGCCCAGCATTACGGAATACCAACCAATTTACTTGACTGGTCATCAGACCCTCTTGTCGCCTTGTACTTTGCCTCTTCAACAGCCAAACAACGCCTAGACAAGAATGAAGAAGAATATCCGGAAGAGGCCTTATTTTCCGTTTGGATACTCGACCCTAAAATGATTAATGGCGAGTCTAATTTTTTCGAAGACGAAGAGGCCGAGTCCGCAAGAATTATCGACACAACAAACAAAGAAGAGCGCGAACGGTTAACGCAGGAAATCCTGACAGCAAGTCGACTCACCTACTGTTTCAGAGGAAATCGAACAGAAAGAAGAATTGTCCGCCAATCAGGCAACTTCACATACACAAGTTCATCTTACCCACACCCAATTGACTTCTACGAATGTTACGAAAAGCATATTTGGAGAATTGACTTCCCATATTCAACCACTGAAGAAACCGTAAAAGTCCTACGCTATCTCGACCTCACGCACGATTCAATTTATTTTGGACAGAACAAGATGGATAAGATCGCAGCGAAGGTCAGTCGATCCATTCTGGACAATTTCGACATTTACCAAAAAGATTGGGTTAAACGCAATAGAGCAATCAACACACTCGACGAGTTTCTCGCTACCATCCCGAACGAGGACAACCGCGCGCGGATGGTTGAGGTACTAAACTGGGTCGCTCAGCACTACCCAGAGCTGGAGCTGCACATCACGTGGAACCAGCCGATGCTCACCCACCACGGGACGTACATTATCGGGTTTTCGGCAACCTCCAAGCACATGGCGATGGATCCCGAGCGCGCCACCATGATCCACTTCGATCAGATCATGCGCGAGCGCGGCACGGACTTCGGCACAATGCTCGCGCGCCAACCCTGGAACAAGCCCTTCGACTACGAACTCCTCGACGCCTTCATCCAGCACCAGCTCACCGAGAAGCAGGATGTCACCTCATTCTGGCGCCCGAAGTCATGAACATGCCACCACGAAACGACACACAATCTCCTTACAACTTGTACAATTAGTACATGTCAACCGCAACGCTTTCTGATTTTCGCCAGAACCAGGCTCAGTACATCGCCGCCGCCCAAGTCGAACCCGTTGAACTGCGCTCGCGCGGTGCGCAGACTCGCGCGGTCTTGGTCTCCCCTGCCTTCTACGAGGAGGCAATGGAGGCACTTGAGGAACGTCGCGACCGACGGACACGCAACGAGCTCGACCGTTGGCTGCGAGAGGACCTTGCTCAGGCTGTTCGTGACTACGAGGAGCACCCGGACGAGGTCTACACGCTCGATGAGATTCGTGCCGACCTGGGGTTGAAATGACCGGGCAACGCTCTCGCCTGATCTTTTCGAGCAAGACTCGGCAACAGTTCAGAGAACTTCGACGCTCCATCGCGTCCGTGAGCGGCTCCGAAGTCACGGCACGCAACTACATGGGCGCCCTGACGGATTACATCGAGCAGCTTCCCGACTTTCCACTGCGAGGCCAAGCGTTCTCCTTGCATCACCCGGGGATGCGCATCATCGGATTCCGCAAGACGCTCCTCATCGCCTTCCTCGTAACCGACGACAGCGTCGTCGTCCTCTCGATTCTCTCCACGCGCCAGTCCAGGTTGACACTCGAAGAAGCACTTAGGCAAGCCCTCGAGTCATTCCAACGTCAGCACTGACCGCTGAATATCCAAAGGAACATCGCGCAAGGAACAGCTGGCCACCCCTAAAGACGGCACCTCTCCCCCACCCTACGGTCGCGTAGGATAGGGGAAGCAACAGCTGCGCCGCTGGCCCCGTCCCGCGGCGCTCACCGCCCAGCGACCAGGGAGCAGACATGACCGCCGAAGAAACCCCGGCCTCGTCCACCATTGACGAGACGACGCAGGCGCAGACGACCACCGAAGCCCTCGAGTGGCACGCCCCCGTCCTGGTGCGCATCGACGAGCACACGACGATCCCCCACCTGCTCAAAGAACGCGTACAGCGCGGCGCGACCCGCCCCCTCATCCTGCGTAAGATCGGCATCGGCGACACGTGGCGCTCCATCACGGCGCGCGAGTTCTACGACGAGGTCCACGCGCTCGCCGCCGGCCTCATCGCGCGGGGCCTCGAGCCCGGCGACCGGGTCGCGATCATGAGCCGCACCCGCTACGAGTGGACGCTCCTCGACTTCGCCTGCTGGGCGGCCGGCCTCGTCCCCGTGCCCATCTACGAGACCAGCTCCATCGACCAGGTCGCCCACGTCCTCGTCGACGCGGACG
>JAHACW010000055.1 GCA_018375675.1 Actinomyces sp.
AGCCGCCACCCTGGCGGGCGACGATCGTCGGAGGCAGGGTACGGCGCCATTCACGCTCTTCGGTCAGACGCAGAGCCTCGTGCACGTCCCCCACCGTGGAAGATTCGTCGAGGGGCAGTCCGAGAGCGCCAAGGACCTTCAGGAGAGTAGACGCACTCACGCCCACCCAATTCCCGTACCAGTCCCAGAATCCGGTGGCTACGCCATTAGCATCGGCGACACGGCGCAGCTCATCGATGTTGTCAGATGCAGGTGCGTGAATATCCACGAAAAAGCCTTCTACGTTGCGGGCTGATGACACTCTAAATACTAGCGTGGACGCGCTGCGACAAAGACTCCGCAGGCGTGTCATGGGCCACGCTCTCAAGGATTGAGATCATCGCAGCAGCCACATCGTCGGACTGGGCTCCGCACACGATCTGAACAACATTGCCGGAGCGCACGACGGCTAATACGCCATCCACGCGCAGCGCAGCCTCATCGACGTCCCGCTGAGATTTCACCTGAATACGGATACGCATCGTGCAGGGTTCGACCTCGACGATATTGAGGTGTCCACCCAGCGCGTCGATGAGCGTTTGTTCAATCGCCATCGGAGCCCCTTTCGCGCCGTCAGAAGTTTGCGATTAGTATCACATACTAAATGTGACCTGCGCAAAAGGCAAGTGGGATCCATAACATGAGCGATTCGCGAACAAACAACCGCTGACAGGAGTGCATCCTATGACGCAGCGCTACAATCCAACGCTCTGTTAAACTATTGGCTCACATTAGCGAGCGCCCGCCACGATCCGACATGCCGAGTCGCCGATAGACAGCGTGAGGGGGAGGACCACCGGGCCCTCCCCCTCATACGCTGCACATCAGTCGCGCGTCAGCTTTCGGTGCGTCACGCGGTGAGGATTCGCGGCAGCCTCACCCAAGCGGGCCACCTTGTTCTTCTCGTACGCCTCGAAGTTGCCTTCGAACCAGTACCAGTTGTCAGGAGCCTCTTCGGTACCCTCCCACGCGAGGATGTGGGTGGCGACGCGGTCAAGGAACCAACGGTCGTGGGTCACCACGACAGCACAGCCGGGGAACGCCAGGAGGGCGTTTTCCAGCGAACCGAGCGTCTCGACGTCGAGGTCGTTGGTCGGCTCATCCAGCAGGAGGAGGTTGCCGCCCTGCTTGAGGGTGAGAGCCAGGTTCAGACGGTTGCGCTCACCACCGGACAGGACACCGGCAGGCTTCTGCTGGTCCGGACCCTTGAAACCAAAGGCGGAGACGTAGGCGCGCGAAGGCATTTCGACATTGCCCACCTGGATGAAGTCCAGGCCGTCCGAAACAACCTCCCACAGGGTCTTGTCCGGGTCGATGCCGGCGCGCGACTGGTCGACGTAGCTGATCTTGACGGTCTCGCCGATCGTCAGCTCACCGCCATCGAGAGGCTCGAGGCCGACGATCGTCTTGAACAGCGTGGTCTTACCAACGCCGTTCGGGCCGATGACACCGACGATACCGTTACGCGGCAGGGAGAAGGACAGGCCGTTGATGAGCGAGCGATCGCCAAAGCCCTTCTGAAGATCCTTCGCCTCAATGACGACGCTACCCAGGCGCGGGCCCGGCGGAATCTGAATTTCCTCGAAGTCGAGCTTACGCGTGCGCTCGGCCTCGGCAGCCATCTCCTCGTAGCGGGCCAGACGGGCCTTCGACTTTGCCTGACGACCCTTGGCGTTAGAGCGAACCCACTCGAGTTCTTCCTTCAGGCGCTTGGCCAGCTTGGCGTCCTTCTGCCCCTGAACGGACAAGCGCTTTTCCTTCGTCTCCAGGTAGGTGGAGTAGTTGCCCTCGTAGGGGTAGAGGTGGCCGCGATCAACCTCGGCGATCCAGCCGGCGACATGGTCGAGGAAGTAACGGTCGTGGGTAACGGCAATGACCGCGCCCGGGTAGGACGCGAGGTGCTTCTCGAGCCACAGCACGCTCTCGGCGTCGAGGTGGTTCGTGGGCTCGTCGAGGAGCAGCAGGTCGGGGGCCTCAATGAGGAGCTTGCACAGCGCCACGCGGCGGCGCTCACCACCGGACAGAACGGACACAGGCTGATCCGGCGGCGGGCAGCGAAGCGCGTCCATCGCCTGATCGAGCTGAGAGTCGATATCCCACGCATTGGCGGCGTCGATCTCGGTCTGGAGCTTACCCATCTCCTCCATAAGAGCATCGAAGTCGGCATCAGGATTCGCCATCTCTTCGGAGATCTCATTGAAGCGAGCGAGCTTACCGAAGATGTCAGCGGCACCGAGACGGACGTTCTCAATGACGGTCTTCGTCTCATCAAGAACGGGTTCCTGCATGAGGATGCCAACCGTGTAGCCGGGGGTCAGACGAGCCTCGCCGTTGCTGGGCTCATCCAGGCCGGCCATGATCTTCAGGATCGAGGACTTACCGGCGCCGTTCGGGCCGACCATACCGATCTTGGCGCCCGGGAAGAAGCTCATGGTGACATCGTCGAGGATAACCTTGTCACCGATGGCCTTGCGGGCCTTGATCATCTGATAAATAAACTCCGCCACGTTACTCCGTTCGGGTGGTTTGGGGCGCGCCCTCGCGCGCGTGTTCCCTCCTATGGTACCGACCCCGCACGGACCAGTGAGCCACCCAGCGGGACGCAAGGGTCGGTGATCCTCATCTCAGCGCCTATTGCGAGGATTTCGCCGCTCCCGCTCCTCACAAGGGATCCGCGTTGGTTACGGATCCGTAGTGATTTGCCGAAAACTGTTCCAATTTTTTAAGAAACGCATGCGTAGGTTTGATTTTTAAGACAAACTTTGAAGTACCTGGGGAGAATTATCTCCCCTGTCAAACATGAGGAAGACCCGACAGGAGGTGGCATGCAGCGCGCAACACGCATCCCCATTACTGGCGTTCATTCACCCGTCTATCACGTCAGCGACACGTCCTCCACCCTCGATCTCGCAGCAGCCCTCCTCACCGACACGACGACCGCCACTCCCCACCTGACAACAATCATCGCCGATCGTCAAAGCGCAGGCCGTGGCCGCCTCGGGCGCACCTGGACAACCCCAGATGGACAGGCCCTCCTCGCCTCCACCATCGTCTCCCTCCCCACCTCATTCCCCACCGAAATGCTCGGCTGGCTGGTCCACGCGTGTGCACTCTCCGTGCGCGACGCACTCTCCCCCCGTCTGACGCCCCTCGGCCACACCGTTTCCCTGAAGTGGCCCAACGACGTGCTCGTCGACGGAGCACGTAAAGTCTGCGGCATCCTCGCCCAACTCGCCCCGGCCTCGTCCCCGTTTACGACGAGCGCGATTCTCGGCTACGGCATCAACATCGCCCAGGACGCGGATCATCTCGCTACCCCGCAGGCCACCTCCCTGTACGCCGAGGGCGACGCCGAGGCCGGAGCCGATCCCACCTCCGTCTCTCACACCCTGCTTGCCCAGATCCTTACCGGACTCGACTCTCGTATCCGAGGCCTCGTCACCCATGGAAACGCGCAAGATTGCGGGCTCGCTGACGAGGCCGCGAACGCACTGCCGCTTCTGGGGACGCGCATCGCACTGGCGAAACCGACGGATCCGAATGGTCACCCGGCGATGGAAGGCGTTGCCCTGGGGCTGAGCCCGACCGGCTCCCTCCTCGTGGCCACCGACGATGGCCGCACTCACGACATTAACGCCGGAGATGTCCTGGCAACCGGAATACCTCTGACAACCGTTCACGACACCAAGGAGAAGCGTGCGAACAATTAATCGAATCCTCGTCGCCAACCGTGGCGAAATCGCTCTGCGCGTGTGCCGCACGGCCACCGATATGGGCATTGCGACGATCGCGGTTTACGCCGATCAGGATATGGCCGCGCCTCATACACGCGAGGCCGACGAGGCCCTGTCCCTGGGTGGCGACGACGCGGCGTCGACATATTTGAACGGTGAGAAGATCCTGGCAATTGCTCTGGAGACGGGTGCGGATGCGATTCATCCCGGCTACGGGTTCCTCTCAGAGAACTCTGAGTTCGCACGCGCTGTCGAGGATGCCGGTATCGCGTGGCTCGGCCCCGCGTCTTCCGTCATCGACGCGCTGGGCGACAAGATCAAGGCCCGCCGCGTCGCCGAGGCGTGCGGGGTGGCTCCCGTCCCCGGCGTGTCCGAGCCCGTGACCTCGCGCGAAGAGGTCGAGGCCTTCATCGCCTCCGCTGGTTACCCCGTGGTGCTCAAGCGCGCCGATGGCGGCGGCGGCCGAGGCATCAGCATCATCCGCTCGCAGGCCGACCTCGACCTGTTCTTCGCGCGTCACACGGACGCCGCCGACCTGGGCGCTCACTTCGTCGAGCGTTTTGTCGAGGTCGCCCGTCACGTCGAGACACAGTCCGCGCGTGACGCGCTGGGTAACTTCCACGTCATCTCGACCCGTGACTGCTCGGTGCAGCGTCGCAACCAGAAGCTGGTCGAAGAGGCTCCCGCGCCATTCCTGCCCGAGGGCGCGCATGAGACGCTCGTGAACGCGTCGCGCGCGCTGTTCGAGCACGTCGACTACGTGGGCGTGGGCACGGTGGAGTTCCTGCTCGAGCCCGACGGCAACATCTGGTTCCTTGAGGTCAACCCGCGTCTGCAGGTCGAGCACCCCGTGTCCGAAGAAGTCACGGGAATCGACCTGGTGCGCGAACAGATTCGTATCGCGCAGGGCCTGCCGCTGACCACTCCCCCGGAGCCTCGCGGCCACTCCTTCGAGTTCCGCGTGACCTCCGAGGACCCGTCGAAGGACCTGACCCCCACGGCTGGCCGCCTCGATGAGGTGCACTGGCCTCTGGGCCCCGGCATCCGTCTCGAGCTGGGCATCGATCAGGGCGACTCCGTGCAGACCGCCTTCGATTCCATGATTGCCAAGATCATCGTCACCGGCGCCGATCGCGAGCAGGCGCTGGCCCGTTCGCGCCGCGCGCTGGCTGAGTTCTCGGTGCAGGGCGTGGCCACCCCTGTGCCCGTCTACCAGGACATCATTAACGATCCCGATTTCTGCGGCGTCGGCGGCTTCAACGTCTCCACACGCTGGTTCGAGACGACGTTCATGCCCCAGCACGACTACTCGGATCTGGCTGTGCCCGCCGAGGCCTCGTCGACGGCCGACCTGCCCCGTCAGACCTACATCATCGAGCTGGATGGCCGCCGCGTGTCACTGACCCTGCCGGCCGGCATGTTCAACGCTCCGGCCGCTGCGGCCCCTCGTCCGCCCCAGCCGCTACGCTCGGCCCCGCGTCGCGCGGGTTCGTCCGCCGTTCAGGCTGGCCCTCACCAGGGCGCTCCCGGCGACATTGTTGCCCCCATGCAGGCCATCGTCGTTGCCCTGGCCGTGTCCGAGGGCGACGAGGTCGAGGAAGGCCAGCTCGTGGCCGTCCTTGAAGCTATGAAGATGGAAAAGCCGCTGCTGGCCCCGCGCGCAGGCACCGTCACCTCCCTGTCGATCAAGCAGGGTGACACCGTGACCGCCGGGACTCGCATCGCCCACATCGCCACTGAAGAGGAGGCACAATGAGCACCCCCAGCCCGCTCACGCGTGACGGGTTCATTCAGGCCCAGGGCGCGATCGCTCAGGCCGCCGAGGAGAAGGCCGCCCAGCGCCAGCACGCGAAAAAGAAGCTGACGGCGCGTGAGCGTCTGTCTCTCTTCTTTGACGACGGCGTGTGGCACGAGGTCGGTCAGTTCATCGGTGGTTCTGTGCGCGAAGGTCGTATCGGTTCTGCCGTGGCAGCCGGTTACGGTCGCGTGCAGGGGCGGATGGTCGCCGCCTACGCGCAGGACTTCTCGGTGCTGGGTGGCACCCTGGGCAAGGTCGAAGGCGATAAGATCGTCGACCTTATCGACCGTGGCATCCGCATGCGCATTCCGATCGTCGGTATTCAGGATTCGGGCGGTGCCCGCATCCAGGAGGGCGTCGTCGCCCTGGCCCAGTACGGCCGCATCTTCAAGAAGACGTGCGAGGCCTCGGGCTTGGTTCCCCAGATTTCGATCATCCTGGGTCCCTGCGCCGGTGGCGCTGTGTATCAGCCGGCCCTCACCGACTTCATTGTCATGACACGCGAGAACTCGCACATGTTCGTGACGGGTCCGGACGTCGTCGCGGCGACGACCGGCGAAAAGGTCACGCTCGATGAGCTCGGTGGCGCGGCGATCCACAACTTCCAGTCCGGCGTCGCCCACCACATGGCCGACACGGAGGAAGAGGCGATCGACTACGTGCGGTCCCTGCTGGACTACCTGCCTTCCTCGTGCGAGGTCGCTCCCCCCAAGTACGAGTACATTCCCAATCCTGAGGACGATGCTGCGGCCCGCGCGGTCGCCGACCTGGTGCCGACATCCGTGCGTCAGCCCTACGACGTGCGCGACGTGGTGCGTTCGCTCGTCGACCACGGCGAGTACGTGGAGATTCAGGACCTGTTCGCTCCCAACGTGACGATCGGCTTCGCGTGTGTCGATGGCCAGTCGGTGGGCATCGTGGCAAACCAGCCGATGAACGATGCGGGCACGCTCGATGTGGATGCCTCGGAGAAGGCGGCACGCTTCGTGCGTTTCTGCGACGCCTTCGGCCTGCCGATCGTCACCTTCGTGGACGTTCCCGGCTACCGTCCGGGCACCGAGCAGGAGCAGGCGGGCATTATCCGCCGCGGCGCGAAGGTCATCGTTGCCTACGCGAACGCGACCGTACCGATGGTGACCGTCATCCTGCGTAAGGCTTACGGCGGCGCCTACATCGTCATGGGTTCGAAGTCGATCGGCGCGGACCTGGCGTTCGCGTGGCCGGATGCTCAGATCGCTGTCATGGGCGCGGAGGGCGCGGCGTCGATCATGTACCGCCGCGATCTTGCTGCCGCCCGCGAGAACGGGACCTTCGAGGAGACGAAGGCCGAGCTTGTGGCCCGCTACGAGGAGGAGACCGTCAACCCCGAGGTCTCCGTGGCCTCGGGCCAGCTCGACGGCATCATCGCTCCTGCCGATACCCGCCAGACCATCATCGATTCCCTGCACCTGCTGGCCACGAAGGACCAGCGTGCACCCCACGTCAAGCGTCACGATAACGGCCCTCTGTGACCGGCGTCGTTTGAGAAGAATTGTCCCCGAAGGAAAGTAAGAACATGTCGTTTGTGTCCTCTCTGAATGAGACCCCCTACGCGCTGACCTTTGCCGGTCAGGCCACCCCGTGGCGCGCCGCTCTTGACGAGATTGCTCGCGATCCCGAAATCGCCGAGATCGTCGCCGGCGTCATCAAGGCCTCGGACCAGGTGCTCTCCCCCGTGCGCCGCTCGCTGGCCACCCAGTCGGTTGCTTCCCTGCCCTTCGAGCTGCCCGCCACCCCCGAGTCTGCGGCCGTGACCCGCGACGTGGCCGGCCCGGACGAGGCCGCCCTGTCGGTTCCCGGTATCGTCGCCGCCCAGCTCGGTGCGCTTATCGATCTGACGCGCGCCGGTCTGAACATCGTCGCCAACCAGCCCACCGCGTTTGAGGGTCACTCCCAGGGCGTGCTCGGCGTGGAGATCGCCCGCGCGTGGATCGCCGGGGACGAGGCCCGGGCTGCTTCCGTGTTTGCGCTCGCTCGTCTGATCGGCGCAGCGGCCGCTCGTATCACGCGCCGTGCTCGCGCCCCGCACGCTGGGGACGCGACCTACATGGTGTCCGTGCGCGGCGTATCCGACGCTCTCCTCGGCCGCATCGTCGAGTCTCTGCCGTCGACCTCGCACCCGCTCTCGATTGCTCTGCGCAACGACACCGACACGCATGTCGTCTCGGGTGCCCCGAACGACCTGGCGTCCCTCGTTGCGGCCATTGAGCGCGCCGCCGCCAAGGACAAGGCCGCGCACGACGCCCACGAGCGTGGCGGCCGCCCGCTCACCCCCGTGTGCGAGTACCTGCCGGTGTACGTGCCCTTCCACTCCCCCATGCTCGCTGACGCTCTCACCCTCGTTGACGAGTGGGCCGCCGAGTGCGGTATCGACTCAGAGCTGGCCCACTCCCTGGCCGCAGCCGTACTCACGACGCCCGTGGACTGGCCCGCCCAGATCCGCGCTGCCGCTGAGTCCGGCGCGACCTGGATCATCGACATGGGTCCGGGAGCCACGACGGTTCGCATGACCCGCGCCCTCGTCGATGGCACTGGCGTTGGCGTCGTCGCCGCAGGCACCGCCTCCGACCGCGACAAGGCCGCGACCCCCGGTTGGGCCCCCGAGCCCGGCACCGATTGGTCGCACCTGCGCCCCAGCCTCGTGACCCTGCCCGACGGCAAGACCGTCGTTGACACCGCGTTCTCGCGCCTCACCGGCCGCTCCCCCGTCCTCCTGGCCGGCATGACGCCCACGACCGTCGATCCCGAGATCGTCGCTGCTGCCGCGAACGCCGGCTTCTGGGCCGAAATGGCCGGCGGCGGCCAGGTCACCGAAGAGGTCTACAACGAGAACCTGGCGGGTCTGCGCGCCCAGCTGCGCCCCGGCCACACCGCCGAGTTCAACTCCATGTTCCTGGACCGCTACCTGTGGAACCTGCAGTTCGGCCAGGCCCGTATCGTGTCGCGTTCGCGAGCATCCGGCGCCCCCATCGACGGCGTCGTCGTCTCAGCGGGTATCCCCGAACAGGACGAGGCACTGGCTCTCATTGAGCAGCTGCGCGCCGACGGCTTCCCCTATGTGGCCTTCAAGCCCGGCACGGTTGACCAGATCCGTAAGGTCATCGCCATCGCTCGCGAGGCCGACCCGATCAAGGTCATCGTCCAGGTCGAGGACGGCCACTCCGGTGGCCACCACTCCTGGGAGGACCTGTCCGACCTGCTGCTGGCCACCTACGCCCAGCTGCGCGCCCAGTCCAACATCGTCCTGACCGTGGGCGGCGGCATCGGCACCCCCGAGCGCGCCGCTGACTTCCTCACCGGCGAGTGGTCGGCCCGCTATGGCCGCCCGCCGATGCCCGTCGACGGCGTCCTCGTGGGCACCGCCGCGATGACCACAAAGGAAGCGCACACCACCAAGGCGGTCAAGGAACTCCTCGTCGCCACCCCCGGTGTGCCCGACAACGATGACCTGGCCGGCTGGGTCGGCGAGGGCGTGACCCGCGGCGGCATGACCTCCGGTCTGTCCCACCTGCGCGCCGACATGCACGAGGTCTCCAACGCGGCAGCCGCAGCCGCGCGCATCATCGCCGAGATCGGCTCCGACGGCGCCCAGGTGCGCGCCCGCAAGGACGAGATCGTCGAGATCCTCTCCCACACGGCCAAGCCCTACTTCGGCGATCTCGAAGAGATGACGTACGAGGCCTGGGTGCGCCGCTTCGCCGATCTGTCCTACCCGTGGGTCGATCCCACGTGGCAGATCCGCTACCACGATCTCCTCCAGCGCGTCGAGGCGCGTTTGGCCCCCGTGGATCACGGCGAGGTCGAAACCCTGTTCCCGACCGTCGAGGATGTCGCCGACGCGCACGCCGCCGCCGACCGCCTGATGGCCGCCTACCCGAACGCCGCGACCACGCACGTCACCCCCATCGATGCCGCCTGGTTCCCGGCCCTATGCCGCTCCTACCCCAAGCCGATGCCCTTCGTCCCGATCCTGGACGACGACCTCATCCGCTGGTGGGGCCAGGACTGCCTGTGGCAGGCGCAGGACGAGCGCTACACCGCCGACCAGGTCCGCATCATCCCCGGTCCCGTCTCCGTGGCCGGCATCGACCGCGTCGACGAACCCGTCGCCTCCCTCCTGGGCCGCTTCGAGGCCGCCGCTGCGGAGCGTCTGGCCGCCTCGGGTGCCGTCGCGACGCCCGTCGCCTCTCGCCTGGGTAACGGCAAGCCCGCCGCCACCCGCGAGGAATGGCTGCGCAAGGTTCCCTTCATCTCGTGGACCGGTCACCTGATGACCAACCCGGCCTCCATCCTCGACGAGGAGCGCGTCTCCCTGAACCCGACCGACACCGGCGTGGACATGGTCATCCACCTGGACACCGCGTGGGACAACGACCCGCGCGGCGCCGAGAAGCACGCGGTGCGCGAGCTGGTCTTCCCGCTGGTTCTGTCCGGCGAAGACGGCGCGGTCCCCGTCATCGACGAAGCCAAGCTGCCCCAGCACATGTACGCGATGCTCGCGGCCACCGCCGGCGTGACCTCTGTGTCCGTCGCCGGTGACACCGTGGATGCGCTCCCGGTCATGGTTCCCTCCGACAAGTCTGTCTTCGGCGAGGCCCACTACTCCTTCACGCTGGCCCCCACCCTGGGCTTCGACCACGCAGAGGCCACGGGCGCCGCACTGCCCGCCGACTACGAGCTGGCTGCTTGGGCTCCCGACGCCCTGCTCGGCCCCGCCTGGCCCGCGATCTACGCGGCCCTGGGTTCGGCCATCCACAACGACTACCCGGTCATTGAGGGCCTGCTCAACGCCGTCCACCTCGATCACTCGATCACGCTGGAGTACACGCCCGAGCAGATGCTTGAGCGCGGCATCACCACGATCGACGTGACCAGCCACGTGGCCGCCGTCGACGAGTCCTCCTCCGGCCGTATCGTCACCGTAGCCCTCGAGCTGACCTCGAACGGTGAGTACGTGGGCTCCACGCAGGAGCGCTTCGCGATCCGCGGTCGCGCCACCGGCAACCGCGCCCCCTCCGAGGCCGCGCCGTTCGGCGGCGCAAACGTCGAGGTCGTCGACACGCCCCGCTCGGTCCTGCGCCGCGTGACCGTCAAGGCTCCCGACGACATGACGCCCTTTGCGATCGTCTCGGGCGACTACAACCCGATCCACACCTCCTACGCGGCCGCCAAGGTCGCGGGCATGGACGCGCCTCTCGTACACGGCATGTGGCTGTCGGCTACCGCTCAGCACGCAGCCGAGGCCGTCGTCGCCGGTCAGGGCGGCGCTCAGATCGCCGGCTGGACGTACTACATGTACGGCACCGTCGACCTGAACGACGAGGTTGAGATCACCGTCGAGCGCGTGGGCCGCGTCGTCGGTGGCGGCCTGTCCCTCGAGGTCACCTGCCGCATCAACAAGCAGGTCGTCTCGCGCGGGTCGGCCTACACCTTCGCCCCGAAGGTCGCCTACGTCTACCCCGGCCAGGGCATCCAGAGCGCCGGCATGGGCCTAGACGAGCGCACCAAGTCCAAGGCCGTGGACGAGGTCTGGCGCCGCGCCGATGCACACACCCGCTCGGCGATGGGCTTCTCCATCCTGGCGATCGTGCGCGACAACCCGACTGAGATCGTGGCGCGCGGCGTGACCTACCGTCACCCCGAGGGCGTCCTGAACCTCACCCAGTTCACGCAGGTTGCGCTCGCGACCCTGGCGATTGGCCAGACGGCCCGCATGCGCGAAGAGGGCGTCCTGGTTCCGGGTGCCGCCTTCGCCGGTCACTCGCTGGGCGAGTACGACGCGCTGGCGGCATACGCCGAGGTCTTCCCCCTCGAGATCGTCCTCGACCTGGTCTTCCAGCGCGGTTCCACGATGCACTCGCTCGTGCCCCGCGACGAGAAGGGCCGTTCGAACTACCGCATGGGCGCCCTGCGCCCGAACCAGTTCGGCATCGACGACGCTCACGTCGTCGAGTACGTCGAGTCGATCGCTCAGGCATCGGGTGAGTTCCTCCAGATCGTCAACTTCAACCTGGCGGGCCAGCAGTACGCCGTCGCCGGTACGGTCGCGGGCCTGAAGGCCCTCGAGGAGGACGCCACCAAGCGCGCCGCCGAGCACGGTGGCAAGCGTCCCTTCATGTATGTTCCCGGCATTGACGTGCCCTTCCACTCCACTGTCCTGCGCAGCGGCGTGGCGGACTTCCGTACGAAGCTCGATGAACGTATCCCCGCCGAGATTGATCCCGCGAAGCTCGTGGGCCGCTACATCCCCAACCTGGTGGCGCGTCCCTTCGAGCTCACCCGCGAGTTCGCCCAGTCCATCCTCGACGTGGTTCCCTCCGACACGGTGCGCGAGCTGCTCGAGACGGAAGGCGCGTGGGACGCGGCCCTGGCCAACCCGGGTGTCCTGACCCGCACGCTGCTCATCGAGCTGCTGTGCTGGCAGTTCGCCTCCCCGGTGCGCTGGATCGAGACGCAGCGCGTGCTGCTTTCGACCGAAGAGGCTGCCCCCGGCGTTGCCGGCCTGGGCGTCGATCAGGTCATCGAGGTGGGCCTCGGTGCCGCCCCGACCCTGGCCAACCTGGCCTCCCGCACCCTGCTCGCCCCCGAGTTCGCGCTCTCTCGCGTCGACGTCTTCAACGTCCAGCGCGACGAGCCTCGCGTCTACGCGACCGACGTCGCCGTGATCGAGGACGAAGAGGACGAGGAGATCACCCCGTCGGCCCCCGCCGCCGAGGCTGCTCCCGCCCCCGCCCCGGCTGCCCCCGCCGCCGAGGCCGCTCCGGCCCCCGCCCCCGCTGCCCCGACCGGCGGCCCCTCGGGTGCCGACGTTGCGGACCTGCCCTTCACGGCATCCTCCGCCATCGTCGCCTTGCTGGCCCTGTCCGCGAAGATTCGCATCGACGAGGTCGGAGCCACCGACACGACCGAGTCGCTGACCAACGGCGTGTCCTCGCGCCGTAACCAGCTGCTCATGGACATGTCCTCCGAGCTCGGCCTGAACTCGATCGACGGCGCCGGCGAGGCCGACGTGGCCACGCTGTCCGCGACTGTCGACAAGGCCGCCAAGGGCTACAAGCCCTTCGGTCCGGTCCTGGCCGAGGCCGTCAAGGAGCGTACGCGCAAGCTGTTCGGCGCAGCCGGCGTCAAGGCTGGCCACATCGCCGACCGCGTGACCGGCACGTGGCAGCTGGGAACCGGCTGGGCCCAGCACGTCACCGCTGAAATTGTCCTGGGCACCCGTGAGGGCGCCTCGACCCGCGACGGCGACCTGGCAACCCTGCCGCTTGATGCCCCGACGAACGCCGCCGGCGTCGATGCTCTCATCGATGCTGCTGTGGCCGCCGTCGCGGCTCGCGAAGGCATCGCCGTATCCCTGCCGAGCGCCGGTGGCGCGTCCGGTGGCGGCATCGTTGACTCCGCCGCGCTGGACGCATACGCCGCGTCCGTCACGGGTGAGGACGGCGTCCTGGCCAAGACCGCTCGCACGATCCTGTCCGAGCTGGGCCTGAACACCCCCGCTCCCACCGGCGAAGACTCCAACGACGACGCGCGCGTCATCGACGCGGTCGCCGCCGAGCTGGGTTCGGGCTGGGTCGACCTGGTCGAGCCTCGCTTCGACGCCGCACGCGCCATCCTGCTGGACGACCGCTGGGCCTCCGCCCGCGAGGACGTCGCCCGCTACGTCGCCGAAGGCACGCTCGCCGAGGGCGCATCCTTCGTGGGTACCGGCCGCGCAGTGGCCGAGCAGGCCTCGTACTGGGCGAACCGCCTGCGCGCTGAGGGCGACCACGATCGCGCCGCTCGCCTCGAGCAGATCGCGGCCGACGCTCTGTCCTCCGCCGCTGAGCTGCCCTACGCGAACGACGTCGCCGTGGTCACCGGCATGACCCCCGCCTCCATCGGTGGCGCGGTCGTGGGCGGCCTGCTCGCCGGTGGCGCGACGGTCATCGCGACCTCCTCGTCGATCTCCGCCTCGCGCCTGGCTTTCGCCAAGGAGCTGTACCGCACGCACGCCGCGGGCGGCGCGAAGCTGTGGCTGGTTCCCGCGAACCTGGCCTCCTACCGCGACGTGGACGCACTCGTCGAGTGGATCGGCACCGAGCAGACCAAGTCCGTGGGCGCCGACGTGAAGGTGACCAAGGAAGCTCTGGTCCCGACGCTGTTCTACCCGTTCGCTGCTCCTCGCGTTTCCGGCACGCTGGCCGACGCGGGCCCGGCCTCTGAGAACCAGATGCGCCTGCTGCTGTGGAGCGTCGAGCGTTCCATCGCCGGCCTGTGCGCGATCGGTTCCGACACGCACGCCGACCACCGCCTGCACGTCGTGCTGCCCGGTTCCCCGAACCGCGGCATCTTCGGTGGCGACGGCGCGTACGCCGAGGCGAAGGCCTCCTTCGACGCCATCGCAACCCGCTGGGCGGCCGAGCCGATCTGGGGCTCGCGTGTCTCGATCGCTCACCCGCGTATCGGCTGGGTGCGTGGCACCGGCCTCATGGGTGGCAACGACCCGATGGTCGCCGCCGTCGAGTCCGCGGGCGTTCGCACCTGGTCGACCGAGGAAATGGCCGAGCAGCTGCTCAACCTGTCAAGCGCCGAGGTTCGCGCACAGGCTGCCACCGCCCCGGTGGACGCCGACCTGACCGGCGGCCTGGACTCATCCATCGACCTGCGCGCCCTGCGCGCTCAGGCCGAGGCCGCCATCCCCGCTCCTCCTGCTGAGCAGCCGGTTGCGACGGTCTCCGCGCTGCCCTCGCCTTCGCAGGTCACCGTGCCGCACGTCGACCCCTCGCAGTGGGGCAACACCACCGCGTCGTTGGCCGACACGGTCGTCATCGTCGGTCACGGCGAGGTCGGCCCGTGGGGCAGTGCCCGTACCCGCGTCCAGGCCGAGCTCGGTATCCACACCGACGGAAGCGTCGAGCTCACCCCCGCGGGCGTGCTCGAGCTGGCGTGGATGACCGGCCTGCTGACCTGGTCGGACACCCCCGTGGGCGGCTGGTACGACAAGGACGACCAGCTGGTACCCGAGTCCGAGATCTTCGATCGCTACCGCGACGAGGTCGTGGCCCGCTCCGGCGTGCGTTTCTTCCACGACGACGGCCCGCTGCACGACGGCTACACGCCCGAGTCCGCGATGGTCTTCCTGGACCGCGACATCACGTTCACGGTCGAGGACGAGGCCGAGGCTCGCTCCTACGCCGAGGCTGACCCGCAGTTCACCGTCATTGAGCAGACCGCGTTCGGTGAGTGGCAGGTGACCCGCAAGGCCGGCGCCCAGGTGCGCGTGCCGCGTCGCGCAACGCTGAACCGCCGCATCGGTGGCCTGTTCCCGACGGACTTTGATCCGGCACGCTGGGGTATCCCGGCATCGATGCTGGATTCGATCGACCCGATCGCCGTGTGGAACCTGGTTTCCGCCGTGGACGCGTTCGTGTCTGCCGGCTTCAGCCCCGCCGAGCTGCTGCGCGTCGTCCACCCGGCGACCGTGGCCTCCACGCAGGGCACCGGCTTCGGTGGCATGCGCTCGATGCACAAGCTCTTCGTCGATCGCTTCCTGGGCGAGGATTACCCGCAGGACATCCTGCAGGAGACCCTGCCCAACGTCGTGGCTGCACACACTATGCAGTCCTACGTGGGCGGCTACGGCTCGATGATCAACCCGGTTGGCGCTTGCGCGACCGCCGCGGTGTCCATCGAGGAGGGCCTCGACAAGATCAAGGCCGGCAAGGCGGACTTCGTCGTGGCCGGCGCGATCGACGACATCCAGGTGGAGTCGATCGTCGGCTTCGGCGCGATGAACGCGACGGCGAACTCGAACGAACTGCTCGCTCGCGGTATCTCCTCGCGCTTCGTCTCGCGCGCAAACGACCGCCGCCGCGGCGGCTTCGTCGAGGCGCAGGGTGGCGGCACCGTGCTGCTGACC
>JAHACW010000056.1 GCA_018375675.1 Actinomyces sp.
CGGCCGCCCGCGAGGCTAGGGCCTCACTTCGTTCGGCGCCGCGCCTCGAAGCCCGCCCGTGCCCTCCGGTCCCTCCGGCGCCCTCCACACCAGTGGGGCTAGGTCGCTGTAAATTGCCCGGCCAGGCCCCGCCACCGCCCACGGGCACCGCAGCCGGGTTCTCCGGACCCCCAATGTGGTCTGGTCTGTCGTGCTGGAATTTTGGGGCGCTCCTCTGTGTGCTGTTACAAACGTCGTCAATCGGAGGTGTTTTTCGTGTGGATTTCTGATCCGTTGTTACAAACGTCGTCAATCCGAGGGCTTTTTCGCTGAAAATCAAGGTTTTTGGACGCAGATTGACGACGTTTGTAACATGAGCACTCGCAAGGGGGGGGTTCAAACTGCTCCGGTTTGACGACGTTTGTAACGTCGGCCGCCCGCTGGTTGCTCGGTCAGGCCCCGCCGCCGCCCACGGGCGCCGCAGCCAGGCCCTGTCGGCCAGGTGGGCCGGTTGTCTGAAACCCCCATCGCCTTTGCGGGCGCCGACCGAGCCTCAACTGAAACCGCCATCGCCTTTGCGGGCGAGAAATAGGCGTTTTGGGTGCGTTTTTCGGTTGCAGAGGTGATGGTGGTTTCACGTTGGTCTGCATCAGCGGTCGCTGTGGTGATGGCGGTTTCAACGTCGTCACGTCACAGCTGCCTGTGCGCGAATAAGTTCGCCCTGCTCGACCTGATGTGCGTGCGAGCGTGAAAAAGTTTGCCCTGCTCGCTCACAACACCCCAAATTCTGCGTTTTTGCGCTTGCTGGGCGAACTTTTTCGTGGTGCAGCACGGAAGGGAGGGGTCGTGCTGGGCGAGTTCTGTCGCACCACCAGTCAGGTACGCCCGCTGCTGGGCGGCCGTCATCTCAGATCGAACAGGGAACCGACTCACTGAGACCACCACGAGCGGATGGGCATGAAAAAAGCACTCCCGAAGGAGTGCTTGGTAGAAATGCAGAACCCCCACCGGTGGATCGCACCGAGGGGGGCCGCTGCGCGCCCGGAGGGACTCGAACCCCCAACCTTCTGAACCGTAATCAGATGCTCTATCCATTGAGCTACGGGCGCTTGCCGTTTGGCTGGGTATAAGCTTACACGCTCTTCGCCGGGATGCAAAATCAAGCGCTATGGCCTGAACCACATCGAAGAAATGCATCCTGCAGTCGATCAAGATCGAGCAGCACATACAAAGATCCTCCGCGCACCCGGCAGCGCACCCTTATCCTTGCTGCATTCCTGCCCTGGGGAGGTTCGGATGATACCGTCACGCGGAGGACCGGCCCCCAGCATACACGTTTTCGCCCCGCGCGCGCAGCTGCGAATACCGCAACTCGCCAGCCTCACACAAACACCCCACGCGCAACGCACACACCACGATCGTTACACACGCTTAAGGACTGACCAGGCACCACCACCCCACGGCGAGCAGACCTACCCTGAGACCATGAGCGACATCATCATTCCCGGCATCGGCTCACTGGAGCCGGCACCCGCACTGGACCACCTCGACTTGCTCGCCCCACCCGTCGCCGCCTCACTGACCGCGCTGGCCGAGCGCGGGGTGGCCACTGCCTCGTCGGCACTGATTGTCGCGATCGACCCGGAGCTCGCGGACACGGAGGTCATGACGCGCGAGTTCGGCATGGACCTGGCACTGTCATCGAACTGCATTCTCGTGGCCGGCAAGCGCGCAGGCGAAGAGCGGATCGCGGCGTGCGTCGTGCGCGCGACGACGAACGCAGACGTCAACCACGTCGTGAAGAAGCGCCTCGACGTGCGCAAGGCGAGTTTCTGGCCGCAGGAACGCGCGGTCGAGGCGTCAGGCATGGAGTACGGCGGCATCACACCGGTGGGCGTACCCGGCTCATGGCGGCTCCTTATCGACTCGGCGTGCTCGGTCGGATGGAGCTGCATCGGCTCGGGCCTGCGCCGATCGAAGCTCTTTGTGACGGGCGAGGTCCTGGCTGCACTCCCGGGCGCAGAGATCGTCGAAGGCCTCGGAGTCTAAGGGGGACGAGGCCTGGGCTCAGCAGCACGGGACCGCCCGATTGCCGGCCACCACAGAACCCCGAGGCTTGGCGGCGAGGGCTGCATGGCCTGGCCGCGGTGCCGGTGGGCGGCGGCGGGGCCTGGCCGGGCTTCGAGACGACGCGCCGAGCCACACATCAGCGACCAGGCGCCACTGGTGTGGAGGGCGCCGGAGGGTCCGGAGGGCACGGGCGGGCTTCGAGATCGACACTTCCGAGCCGCAGGCTCGCGTGTGGCGATCTCGCGGGCGGCCGGGCCCGACGGCGCCCGGAACACCAGCGGAGCCCACAACACGCGGCGCCACAGGCAACAAAAACCCCGGAACCTGAAGCGGTCCCGGGGTCCGGTGGCGGAGGATGGGGGATTCGAACCCCCGAGGGCTTGCACCCAACACGCTTTCCAAGCGTGCGCCATAGGCCACTAGGCGAATCCTCCGTGCACATCGTGCCGAACAATCATAAGCGACAAAAGGCCCTCAGCGCCAATCCTGGCCAATGGAGCAGGTCACAGCACGGCACGACACCCTTAGAAGAGTCCAGAGAGGCCAATCAGATAGAAGATCACGGCGCCGAGGATCAGGATGCCGTCGAAGACGAGGGCTGCGATGGCTTCGCGCGCACCGACGCGGCCGGGCAGGTTTTGCGCCTGCACGAGGGCGATAATCGCGAGGACGACCGAGACGATCACCGGAATGCCGAAAAGTCCGAAGACGCTGATCCACAGGGCAACCTTCGCGAGGGGATTCCCAATCGGCTTGGGCGAGTTGTAGCCGCCGTCGGCGAAGATCGCGGCAACGTCCACGTACTGCGTCCCGGGGAACGTGGGGCCCGAGAGGTCGGCACTGGGGACGCGAAGGCGGCCCGGCGCGTATCCAAAGCGGTCGCCCGGCGCATCCATCGACGAGGTCGCATCCGGGGTCGCCCAGGGCACGCTCGAGACGGCGGGGGCGATGTTCGAGGACGGCTGACTCATGTGCTCCACTATTCCATAACGGGAGGGGCATGCACCACACTTTGCCCACTGAAGGGGTTTAGGCGTGGCGAAACCTGCGGGGACGGGGGCGGACGCGCTACCCTGTTATTCCGACCGGTACGGCCATCCTGCCCATCAACTGATCGGATTTTTACGCTCATGAGCGAAACGAAGACCTCGCTGTTCCGTTGGAAGCTTCACGGCGACGGCGCGTCCATTAACCCCGGCAACATCGTCCTTCCCGGTGAGCGACTTTCGTGGCCGCGCACTATCGGCATTGGCGCCCAGCACGTGGTCGCAATGTGCGGCGCGACCTTCCTGGTTCCGATGGCGACAGGTTTCCCCCCGTCAACAACGCTTTTTTTCACTGCGATCGGCACCCTGCTGTTCTTCCTGATTACGGCGGGCCGTCTGCCCTCGTACCTGGGGTCCTCGTTCGCGTTGATCGCGCCGATCCAGGCGGTCACCGCCTCCATGGGAGCTCCCTACGCGCTCGGCGGCATCATCGCGACGGGCGCGACGCTCGCGCTCGTCGGCCTGATCGTCCACTTCGCGGGCGTGCGCTGGATTGACGCGGTCATGCCGCCCGTGGTGACGGGCGCGATCGTGGCACTCATCGGCCTCAACCTGGCGCCCGCAGCGTGGAACTGGGTCCAGAAAGGCCCAATCACGGCCGTCGTGACGATCGTGTCGATCTGCCTCGTGACCGTCCTCTTCAAGGGCATCCTCGGCCGCCTCTCCATCCTGATTGGCGTGCTGATCGGCTACGCTGCCGCGATCTACCAGGGCGAGGTCAACTTCTCTGGCGTCAGCGAGGCCGCTTGGTTCGGTTTCCCCGAGTTCCACACCCCCGCCTTCTCGATCTCGACCCTCGGCCTGTTCCTTCCGGTCGTGTTCGTTCTGGTCGCCGAGAACGTCGGCCACGTGAAGTCCGTGTCCGCAATGACGGGCGAGAACCTCGACGACGTCACTGGCCGCGCGCTCATGGCGGACGGCCTCTCCACGATGATCGCCGGCAGCGGCGGCGGCTCGGGTACGACCACCTACGCCGAGAACATCGGCGTCATGGCGGCGACCCGCGTGTACTCGACGGCGGCGTACATCATCGCGGCGTGCGTCGCGCTCGCCCTGTCGATGGTCCCGAAGTTCGGCGCCCTCATCGAGGCGATCCCCCTTGCCGTCCTCGGCGGCGCGGGCACGGTCCTGTACGGCATGATCGGCATGCTGGGCGTTCGCATCTGGGTGCAGAACCGCGTGGACTTCTCCAACCCGGTGAACCTGAACACCGCCGCGGTCGCCCTGATCGTCGCGATCGCGAACTTCACGTGGAGCGTCGGCAACATGACCTTCGGCGGCATCGCACTGGGCACGGCCGCCGCTCTGCTGATCTACCACGGCATGCGCCTGACCTCGAAGCTGCGCGGCACGAACCTGGAGGCGGCGACACCCGCGTCCGCGCCGTCGGGTTCGGAGCTGGAGGGCGAGGCGTACTCGAAGCGCCACCGCTCCTCCGCGCCGCAGGCTGACGCCTGATCTCAGGTATTCACGAACGAGGCCGGGGCTCGGTCACTCGCTCACCGCACGGTGAGGGGTGGGTCGGGCCCCGGCCTCGTTTGTCCCCACAATTCCGCACGTAATTCCCCCAACGCCTGACACATCACGTCAGCGCGATGCCTGAAATTCCAACGTTTTTGGACACACCCACAAAATGACCGGGTGAGAATTACGTGCGAGTTTTCAGAGGAGGGCGCAGGCAGCACGGATGCACGCGGCCACAAAAGTCCCTGCGCATCAGTCGCCCACCCCACCGCCGCGCAGCTCGTCGAGCATGCCTGCCGTGATGATGCCCGAGGGCAGGGCGACGACGGCGACGCCCATGAGCGAGGAGATCATGGCGATGGTGCGCCCCACGTCGGAGGAGGGGTAGAGGTCGCCGTAGCCGACGGTCGTCAGGGAGACAACCGCCCAGTACACGGCATCGAAGAAGGTGTTGAAGGTTTCCGGCTCGACGTTGAAGATGACGAGGGCGCTGACGAGGATATAGCCGATGGCCAGGCAAAGAACAGCGAGCAGCGCCTCCCTCTGCTTCTCGAACACGGCGGCGATGGCGGACGCGCTCTTCGAGTAGCGGATGAGCTTGAAGGCCCGCAGCGCGCGAAACAGGCGGAGAACTCGCAGCGTGCGCAGCGCGTCGTTGAAGGCATTGAAGACAGGCAGGATCGACAGTAAGTCGATAATGGCCATGGGGGTGAAGGGATAGATCAGGAACGACAGGGCGCCCTTGTCGATCTTCAGGTCCGCCGTCGCCCACCGGGCCAGGTAGTCGACGATGAATACGAGGACGCACACGTATTCAATCGACTCAAGGACGGGGCTGGACCCCTTGAAGCACAGGGGAAGGAGGCTGGCAACGATAAGCGCGGTCATGACGCGCCCGTACCACATTGCTGCTCTCCCATCACCATTGAGCAGGGAGTAGAGACGTTCCCGCATCCGCATCATCCTTCCTCGATGCGCACGTGCCACTCCGCTATGTGCGCCGCCGCGCATCCGCCGAGGCTCGAAACGAGCACACGATCACGCCTCTCGCCTCCACGACGCACTGTAGCACTGGGCTTGAGCGGCTTTGGCGGGACCGGCGCACAGCCAGATTTCCGCTGACACTCACGTCTCAGACCTGCACATATGTCCTCCTCCGGCGCACAGATTTCCGCTGACCAAAACCATACGTGTTAATTATTTACGTGTAAGGTAGTGAACATGGCAACATGTGCACCCTCGCTATTCACGGCGCTGATTCACACGGAATTGGGCGCGTGGAACGCGGTCGAATCCGCCCTTTCCGAGGAGGGAAACGCGCTCACACTCGGCCGCTTCCTCGTCCTGCGCACAGTCCGCGACACCCCCGCGTGCCGCATCCAGGAGGTCGCGGCGAGCCAAGGCATCACCCTGGGAGCGGCCTCGCGCCTCGTCGATCGCCTCCACCGCGACGGACTACTGCACCGCACCCCGTGCGAGCACGACCGGCGCGCGACCATCCTGACGGTGACGGACCAGGGCCTGGCGCACCTCGAGGAGGCCTGCATGATCGTCGATAAGGAGCAGGAGCACCTCTTCGCCCCACTCTCCACAGCCCAGCGCGAGGAGCTGACGCGCAGCCTCACGCTCATCGCCGAGGCCAGCAGGGGGCGCGCATGATTCGCTTCGATCACGTCTCCAAGACCTACCCGGGCGGCACACGCGCCGTCGAGGACTTTTCCCTCACCGTCGAGCAGGGTTCCACGACCGTATTCCTGGGCACCTCTGGCTGCGGCAAGACAACGCTCATGCGGATGGTGAACGCGATGGTCACCCCGACCTCGGGCAGGGTATTCGTACGAGACCAGGACGTCGCAGGCGAGGACCCCGTGCGCCTGCGCCGCTCGATCGGCTACGTCCTGCAGGAGGGCGGCCTCTTCCCCCACCGAAGCATCGCAGACAATATCGCGACCATCCCGCGCCTGGAGGGTGCCACGAAGCAGGCCTCCCGCGAGCGCGCGCTCGAGCTCCTCGAGCTGGTGGGCCTGGATCTCGAGATGGCCGATCGCTACCCCGCCCAGCTGTCGGGCGGCCAGCGTCAGCGCGTGGGCGTGGCCCGGGCGCTGGCCAATCGTGCGGACATCCTGCTGATGGACGAGCCCTTCGGCGCGTTGGATCCAATCGTGCGCGCGGAGCTCCAGTGCGAGCTGAAGGAGATCCAGCGGGCCCTGGGCACGACGATTCTCTTCGTGACGCACGACGTGGACGAGGCGTTCACGCTGGGCGACCAGGTCGCCGTCCTCTCGACGGGCGGCCGCATCGAGCAGGTGGGAACGCCCACCGAGCTGCTCTCCTCTCCCACGTCCCCCTTCGTCGCGGAGTTCGTGGGCGCCTCGCGCGCGGCACGCCCGGTGCGCGTCGCCGGGCCGGACGGCCTGGTCGTCGACGACGCAGGCACCCCCGTGGGCACGCTGACGACCGACGAGGCCGGGGACCGCCCGTGACCTGGCTGTCCTCGAACTGGGGAGTCATTGGCTCCCTGACGCTCGCGCACCTGTGGATCGCCCTTCCGGCGATCACACTGTCGGTGCTGATTTCCGTGCCGATCGCGCGCTGGGCGGCGTTTTCGCGCCGCGGCGGCTGGGTTTTGTCTGCCCTGTCGGCGCTGTACGCGGTGCCGTCGCTGCCACTCCTGATTGTCATTCCGGTGATCGTCGGGGTGGCGCTGCGCTCGCCCGCCAACATGGTGATTGTCCTGACGCTGTACGGCGTGGCGGTGCTGGTGCGACAGGTGGCGGAGGGCTTCCGCGCGATTCCTCGCGCGACCCTGCAGGCCGCGAACGCGTGCGGCTACCCGCTCTTTCGACGCTTCGTCGAGGTGGAGCTTCCCCTGGCGACGCCCGTCATTGTCGCGGGCACGCGCGTGGTCGCCACGTCGACGGTGTCGCTCGTGACGGTGGGCGCGTTCATCGGGGTGCGCTCGCTGGGGACGCTGTTCACTGACGGTTTTCAGCGCGGACTCATCGCCGAGGTCGTGGCCGGCTTGGTCGCAACGGTTCTCCTTGCGCTCGTCATCGATGCTCTGATCCAGGGAATCGGCTGGGCACTCACCCCGTGGACGAGGAGGGGGCGAGCATGAACATTCTCCTCGACGCCCTGAATTGGTTGGCGGTTCCCGCCCACTGGATGGGCGAGTCCGGGATCCTCGTGAGGGCCACCGAGCACTTGGGCCTCACCCTCCTGATCGTGGCGCTCGCGGCCCTCATCGCGCTGCCGCTAGGCACCTGGATCGGACACACGGGCAGGGGCCGATGGCTAGTGAGCGCGACGGGCGCGGCCCGTGCGGTTCCGACGCTCGGCGTCCTGACGCTGGCGGGCCTGTGGCTGGGTATTGGACTGGCGGCACCCACGCTCGCACTCCTCGTCCTGGCGATTCCACCGCTCCTGTCGGCGACATACTCAGGCATCGCCTCGACACCGCGCGCGACCGTGGACGCGGCACGAGCGATTGGACTCACTGAAAAACAGGTCCTCGCCCAGGTCGAGGCCCCACACGCGGCCGGCCTCGTCGCGGCGGGCGTGCGGTCGGCGACGCTCCAGGTGATCGCGACGACGACACTGGCTGCCTACACAGCAAACTACGGTCTCGGCCGTTTCCTCTACGAGGGGCTGAAGACCCGCGACTACGCGGAGATGATCGGGGGTGCGATCATCGTCGTCGCCCTCGCACTGGCGACCGACATGCTCCTAGCGCTGGTCGCGCGACGCCTTCGGGCCCGCACCCATTCTTTCTCAGACAATGAGGACAACACACTCAAGGAGTCACTATGAAACGCACGATGATAACGATGGCCACCATCGCCGCTTCCGCCCTGGCGCTGGCCGCCTGCGGTTCCGCAGAGTCGGTCAGCGGGAACGCGAGCACCGAAAGTTCGGAGAATGGCCAGACGACGCTCGTCGTGGGGTCGCAGGACTACTACTCGAACGAGATCATCGCGGAGGCCTACGCGCAGGCGCTCGAGGGTGCCGGGTTTACGGTCGACCGCCAGATGCGGATCGGCCAGCGCGAGGTCTACATGCCCGAGCTTGAGGCCGGCTCGATCGACGTCTTCCCCGAGTACACGGGCAACCTGCTGCAGTACCTGGATCAGAACGCGACCGCACGTTCCTCCGAAGAGGTGTATTCAGCCCTGCAGACCGCGCTCCCCTCGGGCCTGCGCGCCCTCGAGCAGGCTGGCGCAACCGATCAGGATTCCTACGTGGTGACGGCCGACTTCGCGGCCACCCACTCACTGACGTCGATCGGCGACCTCGCGAACGCGGGCGCGCTCACCCTGGGCGGTAATTCGGAGCTGCGCACGCGCCCCTACGGCCCGACGGGGCTGTCCGACCTGTACGGCGTGACCGTCAACTTCACCCCGATTGAGGACTCGGGCGGCCCCCTGACGGTCAAGGCCCTGAAGGACGGCGACATCCAGCTGGCAAATATCTATTCCTCGGATCCGGCGCTTGCGGACGGGACGCTGACGGTCCTGACGGACCCGAAAGGCCTGTTCCTGGCCTCGCACGTGGTGCCCCTGGCCTCGTCGAGGGTGAACGATGACGCTGCCGCGGTCATCAACCGGGTGAGTGAGGCGCTGGACGCACAGGATCTCATCGAGATGAACCGGGCGTCGACGGTGGACCAGAAGTCCGCATCTCAGATCGCCCACGACTGGCTGATCTCGGAGGGTCTGCTTTCCTGAGTGCTCCTCAATGGACGAGGCCGGGGCCGGGTGTGTGCGCACGCTCAGCCCCGGCCTCGTCGCATGAATACTTGGTCACAACGGTCCCACTTTTATGTGACCCACACCATCATTTGACCTACTTTTTACATTTGTAACCAAAATGTAATGCGCACATGATGGACATCTTTCATGAATTCCACGCGGCACGGGTTAATCTCGAACCATACCTGAGGGCACCGCCCCCAGTTCCACCCATCAACCAGGAGGAAGAATCCATGAACCTGAAGAAGGCATGGCTCGTCATCCCCGCGGCTGCCGCGCTCGCTCTGACCGCCTGCGCCGGCGGCGGCACCTCGTCGTCCGGCTCCGGCGACAAGGTCATCACGGCCAACGGCAACGAGCCCCAGAACCCGCTCCTGCCGGGCCTGACCAACGAAAACGGCGGCGGCAGGATCCTGACCGTCCTGTTCAGCCAGCTCGTCCGCTACGAGACCGACGGCACGGCCGTCCTCGACGTCGCCGAGTCCATCGAGCCCAACGAGGACGCGTCCGAGTGGACCATCAAGCTCCACAACGACCGCAAGTTCTCCGACGGCACCCCCGTCCAGGCCCACAACTTCATCAAGGCTTGGAACCTCATCACGTCGAAGCAGCAGCAGCAGGCTGCGTTCTTCAGCATCTTCGAGGGCACCGACGATGAGGGCAACGGTGAGATCACCGGCCTGACCGAGATCGACGACTACACCTTCACCGCGAAGCTGAAGAACCCCACCTCTGACTTCATGTCGCGCCTGGGCTACGTCGCCTACGCGCCGCTCCCGGACTCGACCCTCGCTGACCCCGACGCCGGCGGCCAGAACCCCGTGGGCAACGGCCCCTACAAGATGGCCTCGGCCGACGCGTGGGAGCACAACGTCAAGTTCAGCACCGTTCCCAACGAGCACTACGTGGGTGACACCAAGGCTCAGAACGACGGCGTGACCTTCGTCTTCTACACGAGCCTCGACGCTGGCTACCAGGACCTGTCTTCCGACTCCCTCGACATCCTCGACGGCGTCCCGGCCTCCGTCTTCAAGACCTTCGAGTCCGAGCTGCCCGGCCGCACCGTGAACCAGCCCTACGCTGGCGTCCAGTACTTCACGATCCCGCAGTACCTGCCCCACTTCTCCGGTGAGGAAGGCCGCCTGCGCCGCCAGGCCATCTCCCTGGCCGTCGATCGTGACACCATCACGAAGACCATCTTCAACGGCACCCGTACCCCCGCCAAGGACTTCACTGCTCCGACCCTCGAGGGCTACGACGCCAACATCTCCGGCAACGACGTCCTGACCTACAACCCCGACAAGGCCAAGGAACTGTGGGCACAGGCCGACGCCATCTCCCCGTGGGACGGTACCTTCACCATCGGCTACAACTCCGACGGTGGCCACAAGGAATGGGTCGACGCGACCGCTAACTCCATCAAGAACACCCTGGGCATCGCCGCTGAAGGCAACCCCTTCGCCGACTTCAAGTCGCTGCTCGATGCTGAGGACAAGGGCGAGATGACCGGCGCGTTCCGTAACGGCTGGCAGGGCGACTACCCGGCGCTGTACAACTTCCTGCAGCCCCAGTTCGCCACCGGTGCCGACGCCAACAAGGGCGGCTACTCCAACAGCGAGTTCGACTCCCTGATGGTCCAGGCGTCCTCCGCCACCACCACCGCGGACGCCGTCAAGACCCTCCAGAAGGCCCAGACGATCCTGCTCCAGGACCTGCCGGCCGTCCCGCTGTGGTACCCCAACGTCAGCGGCGGTTGGTCGAAGAACGTCGACAACGTCCAGTTCGACTGGAAGGGCCAGCCCGTGCTGTACAAGGTCACCAAGAAGTGATCGCACGAGGTTAACCTCTCCCGCGGGGCGGGCGGCACAAGCCGCCCGCCCCGCGCACATCTCTTTTCGGCAGCCCCACACAGATCAACGCAGCTCAGCGACGCACTGCGCACCCGCATTGACGCGGCACACACTTTCACCTCAAAACAGCACCGCGGGTTTGATCCGGCATACAAATTGAGAGACTGATGCGCCATTTGCCCATTCTTTACCCTATGATGAGACCATAGTCGGCCTCGCCCGCGAGGCACCGCCAGGGATCGGAACCTCCCCTCCCACGACACGAACACTAAAGGATTGTCCATGCTCCGCTACATCGGACGGCGACTCCTCCAGACCATCCCGGTCTTCTTCGGAGCCACCTTTCTGATCTTCGCGATGGTCTACCTGATGCCAGGTGACCCCGTCGCCGCACTCGGTGGCGACCGCGGCCTCTCCGAGACCGCCGCCGCGCAGATCCGCGCCCAGTACAACCTGGACAAGCCCTTCTGGATGCAGTACCTGCTGTACCTCAAGGGAGTCTTCACACTCGACTTCGGCACCGCGTTCAACGGCCAGAAGGTTACGTCCATCATGGCGACCGCCTTCCCGACGACCGCGAAGCTCGCCATCTACGCGCTCGCCATCGAAACCATCCTCGGCATCGGCCTGGGCGTCGTCGCGGGCATGCGCCGCGGCAAGTGGTTCGACTCCACCATCCTCGTGGTCTCCCTGCTGCTGATTTCGGTCCCCACCTTCGTGCTCGGCTTCGTCCTCCAGTACGTCCTGGGTGTTCAGCTCGCGATCCTACCGACCACGGCCTCGGCCTCCGTCGACCTCAAGAGCCTCACCATGCCAGCCATGGTGCTCGGCGGCGTCTCCCTGGCCTACGTCATTCGACTGACCCGCCAGTCCGTCTCTGAGAACGTCTCCGCGGACTACGTGCGCACCGCGCGCGCCAAGGGCCTCTCCGGCGGCGTCGTCATGACGCGCCACATCCTGCGCAACTCCCTCATCCCCGTCGCCACGTTCATTGGTGGCGACCTCGGCGCCCTCATGGGCGGCGCGATCATCACCGAGGGTATCTTCAACATCCACGGCGTCGGCGGCACCCTGTGGAACGCCATCATCAAGGGCGAACCCCAGACCGTCGTGTCAGTGACAACAGTGCTCGTGCTGGTCTACATCATCGCGAACCTGATCGTCGACCTCCTGTACGCCGTGCTCGACCCGAGGATCCGCTATGAGTGACCAGATTCCTTCCGCCAACATCACCCGCACCCGCGCGGGCCAGGACCACTACGTCTCCGACATCGACGAGACCGGCCTCGGCGCCGTCGACGCGGTCGCCGACGAGGGCGCACCCTCGTCCATGTGGGGCGAGGCCTGGAAGCGCCTGCGCCACCGCCCGACCTTCTGGATCGCCGCGTTCATCATCGCGCTTGCCGCGCTCCTCGCACTCTTCCCGTCGCTCTTCACCGCGACCGACCCGAAGTTCTGCGAGCTCTCCTCGTCCCTGGCCGGCCCCTCTGCGGGTCACCCCTTCGGCTTCGACAAGCAGGGCTGCGACATCTACGCCCGCGTCGTCTACGGCGCCCGCGCATCCGTGTCCGTCGGCATCCTCACGACCATCGCGGTCGTGCTGATCGGCGGCACCATCGGCGCACTCGCCGGTTACTTCGGCGGCTGGTTCGACGCCCTGCTCTCGCGCGTCACCGACGTGTTCTTCGCGATCCCGCTGCTCCTCGCCGCGATCGTGTTCATGCAGATGTTCAAGGGCTCGCGCTCCATCTTCATGGTCGTCATCGTCCTGTCCATGTTCGGCTGGACCTCCATCGCGCGTATCACCCGCGGTTCGGTCCTGTCCGCCAAGAACGAAGAGTTCGTCACCGCGGCCCGCGCGACCGGCGCATCCCGCGCGCGCATCCTGCTGAGCCACATCATCCCGAACTCGATGGCCCCGATCATCGTGTACGCAACCGTCGCGCTGGGCACCTTCATCGTGTCCGAGGCCTCCCTGTCTTTCATGGGCATCGGCCTGCCGACGTCGGTCGTTTCCTGGGGCGCTGACATCTCGTCCGCTCAGACGTCCCTGCGCACCAACCCGATGGTCCTGTTCTACCCGGGCGCGGCCCTGGCCATGACCGTCCTCAGCTTCATCATGATGGGCGACGCCGTGCGCGAAGCCCTCGACCCGAAGGCACGCAAGTGAGCGAAACGAACACCCCCCAGCTCTCCGACAAGGAGATGGAAGAGATCGTCGAACGAGCCGTCGCCCCCAGCGCGGCCCCGGCCTCGTCCGACGTCCACCCGGACGACGCGCAGCCCCTGCTCAAGATCACGGACCTGGAGGTCACCTTCACCTCCTCGACCGGCGTCGTCCCCGCCGTACGCGGCGCGAACCTGACCATCTACCCCGGCCAGACCGTCGCCATCGTCGGCGAGTCCGGCTCCGGTAAGTCCACGACCGCCGCCGCCGTCATCGGCCTGCTGCCCGGCACCGGCAAGGTCGCGGGCGGAAAGATCGAGTTCGACGGCCGCGACATCACCCACCTGACCACCAAGCAGTGGGTGGAGCTGCGCGGATCCGGCATCGGCCTCGTCCCCCAGGACCCGATGAGTAACCTCAACCCCGTGCTCCGCGTGGGCACGCAGGTCAAGGAGGCTCTCCTCGCGAACAACGTCGTGCCCCGCTCCGAGGCCGGCCAGCGCGTGACCCAGCTCCTCAAGGAAGCCGGCCTGCCCGACGCGAAACGCCGCGCCAATCAGTACCCGCACGAGTTCTCCGGCGGCATGCGCCAGCGCGCCCTCATCGCCATCGGCATGGCCGCGCACCCCAAGCTGCTGATCGCCGACGAGCCGACCTCCGCCCTGGACGTCACCGTCCAGCGCCGCATTCTCGACCACCTCGGCAAGCTCACCTCTGAGATGGGCACCGCCGTGCTGTTCATTACGCACGACCTCGGCCTGGCCGCCGAGCGCGCCGAACAGCTCGTCGTCATGCACCGCGGCCGCATCGTCGAGTCCGGCCCCGCCCTCGAGATCCTCCAGCACCCCCAGCACCCCTACACGAAGCGCCTCGTGTCCGCCGCGCCCTCCCTGGCCTCGGCGCGCATCGAGTCCGCTCACAAGCAGGGCATCAAGGTCACCGACGAGGAGCTCGTCGGTGCCGGCAAGGGTTCGACCTCCACGGACGCCATCATCCGCGTCGAAAACCTCACCAAGAAATTCGACATCCGCGGCGCCAAGAAGGGCCAGGACACCTTCCTGGCCGTCGACAACGTGTCCTTCGAGCTGCGTCGCGGCACGACCCTCGCGGTCGTCGGCGAGTCCGGCTCCGGTAAGTCCACCGCCGCGAACATGGTGCTCCAGCTCCTCAAGCCCACCAAGGGCAAGGTCTACTTCGACGGTGAGGACACCTCGCAGATGAGCGAGGCGGAGCTCTTCCGCCTGCGTCGCCGCCTCCAGGCCGTGTTCCAGAACCCCTACGGCTCGCTGGATCCCATGTTCTCGATCTACCGACTGATCGAGGAGCCCCTGAAGATCCACGGCTACGGCACCCTGGAGTACGCGCGCGCCGAAATCAAGCGCGCCGAGGCCGCGGGCCGTGAGCCCGAGGAGTGGATGCGCGTCCTCGTCGAGGCCGCCGACGCGAAGCGTTCGCTGACCGCCGCCGAGAAGCGCAAGTTCAACCCGAAGAAGCTGCGCATCGCGCGCGCTTCCGAGCTGCTCGACATGGTAGCTCTGCCGCGTAGCGCCATGCGCCGCTACCCGAATGAGCTCTCCGGTGGCCAGCGCCAGCGTGTGGCCGTGGCCCGCGCCCTCGCGCTCAACCCGGAGGTCATCGTCCTGGACGAGGCCGTGTCCGCCCTGGACGTGCTGGTGCAGAACCAGATCCTGTACCTGCTCAACGACCTGCAGGCGCAGCTGGGCCTGTCCTACCTGTTCATCACGCACGACCTGGCCGTTGTCCGCCAGATCGCCGACGACGTGATCGTCATGGAGAAGGGCAAGCTCGTCGAGGCCAACTCGACGGACGAGCTGTTCAACAACCCGGTCCAGGACTACACGCGCGAGCTGATCGAGGCCGTCCCCGGCCGCAACATCCAGCTCAACCTGTGAGCAACTGACACACGCGAGGGGCCCGAGGCGCTGCGGCGCTTCGGGCCCTTTGCTGTGTGCTGCCGGGTTGCTTGTGGCCCCACGGGTCTTCCGGGCGCCGGAGGCCCCGGCCGCCCGCGAGCCGTCCGCGCGGCATGGTGTGGCTTGTGGCCCCACGGGTGTTCCGGGCGCCGGAGGCCCCGGCCGC
>JAHACW010000057.1 GCA_018375675.1 Actinomyces sp.
TGTTCACGTGCTCGAACTGGCCAAGGTCCTGCGCGGCCTGGTCGATGACCTGCGCGTCCAGGCGTTTGACGGTCCTCGCGAACCGGGTACCGATGGAGCCGACCCGGGCGTGACCGGGCATGCCGATCTGCCCCAGCTGGCAGGAGCGAACGCCGCGCTGCGGACGCTCGGTGTTGATCTTGAGATCGCCGCTGCGTGCGAGGGATCTGACCTGGTCCACTCCCACACCTGGTACGCGAACTTCGCTGGGCACGTTGCATCGCTTCTCGGCGACATTCCGCACGTTATCTCGGCGCATTCGCTGGAGCCGCTGCGCCCGTGGAAGGCTGAGCAGCTCGGCGGTGGCTACCGACTGTCCTCCTATGTGGAGAAGACCGCCTACGAGGCTGCGAGTGCGATCGTCGCGGTCTCGAACGGTATGCGCGACGATATTCTGCGCTGCTACCCCGGCGTTGATCCCGAGCGCGTGCACGTCATTCACAACGGTATCGATCTGAATAAGTGGCACGCCCCCGAAGGGGAAGCAGGCGAGGAGCTGCGTGCCCGTGTGCTCGCCGAGCACGGTATTGACCCGTCTCGTCGCACGGTTGTGTTCGTCGGCCGCATCACCCGCCAGAAGGGCCTTCCGTACTTCCTGCGCGCCGCCCAGCTGCTGCCCGATGATGTTCAGCTCGTGCTGTGTGCCGGTGCTCCCGATACTCCCGAGATTGCCGCAGAGGTCGAGGGCCTCGTCGCCGAGCTGCGCGCTCGTCGCTCGGGCGTCGTTCTCATCTCCGAGATGCTTCCCCAGCCCGAGGTGGCGGCGATCCTGTCCTCGGCTCAGGTCTTCATCACGCCGTCGGTGTACGAGCCCCTCGGCATCGTCAACCTGGAGGCGATGGCCCTCGGCCTGCCCGTCGTCGGTACCGCGACCGGCGGCATCCCCGACGTCATCGTCGATGGAGAGACCGGCTACCTCGTGCCGATCGAGCAGAAGCAGGATGGCACGGGAACCCCGCTTGATCCTCGCGCCTTTGAGGAAGCGATGGCCGATCGATTGGTGCGTGTCCTCGACGACCCGGAGCTGGGACGTCGCATGGGCGAGGCCGGGCTCGTTCGCGCCCGCGACCACTTCTCCTGGGAAGCGATCGGCGTGAAGACCGCCGAGCTGTACCGTTCGCTCGTTTAGGGCGCACGTCACCCGACAGACGACTAGGCTGGATACATGACTTACGTCCTGAATCTTTCTCACGTGTCCCTCCAACGCGGGGACACGCAGGTCCTGTCCGACGTCTCGTGGTCGACGCGCCCGCGCCAGCACTGGGTCATCGTCGGCCCGAATGGCGCCGGCAAGACCACGCTGGCGCGCGTGGCCTCGGGCCGTATCGCTCCCGATAGCGGAGAGGTGACGGTGTCGGAGACCGATTTGTCGCACGCCGACCCCTCAGAGATCGCCACGCGCGTGGGGCTCTCGTCGGCCGCGGTGGGGGCCAAGATCGTGCCGACTCAGTCGGTCCTCGACACGGTGCGCAGCGCCGCCTGGGGCCTTGCCGTCGCCCACGACGAGGAATACGAGCAGGTCGACGATGAACGCGCCCACGCGCTCATGGACATCTTCGGTGTCTCGCACCTGGCCCAGCGCGAGTTTTCGACGCTCTCCGAGGGCGAGGCCCAGCGTGTTCTGCTGGCGCGCGCCCTCATGACCGACCCTGAGGTGCTCATCCTCGACGAGCCGACCTCGGGCCTCGACCTCGGTGCTCGCGAGCTGCTGATCGCCGCCCTGTCGGAGATCATGAAGGGTTCGAAGTCCCCCCAGGTCATCCTGGTGACGCATCAGATCGAAGAGATCCCCGCGGGCGTCACGCACTGCGCGATCATGTCGAACGGTGCGGTCACGCACCAGGGGCCGATTGAAGACGTCCTGACGGGTGTCAACCTGTCAGAGGTGTATGGCATGCCTCTGCTTGCCGGCAACACCGACGGGCGCTGGTGGGCGCGCGGCGTGACTGACTGAAAGGGATTGCGTCATGAACACCTGGTGGCTGTGGATTCTCGGGGCCCTCGTCTGCGGAATCGTCGAGGTCATGAGCGTGAGCTTCGTCTTCCTCATGTTTGCGATCGGCGCGTTGGCTGCTGGCATCGCGGGCGCGTTGGGCGCAAACCTGGCGGTTCAGGCCATCGTCTTTATTGTCGTCTCGATTGCTCTCCTGGTCGTCCTGCGTCCCTTCCTGAAAGGGCGTATCGACCGGTCCAGCGGTTATGTTCCGAGCAACACTGACGGTCTGATTGGCAAGACAGGTTACGTGACCGAGGCCGTGGGGGAGCGCCACGGGCGTATCCAGTTTTCCGGTGGAGAGTGGAGCGCGCGCACTGAGGGACCCACGCTGCCCGTTGGCGCCGAGGTTCGTGTTGACCGCATCGACGGTGCAACAGCCGTCGTGAGCGCCCTCGACCCGGCCTCTGCGGCTCCGACGCATCCGTACGGAGACTCGATCTCCTGATCCCGCACATCTTGTATTTTCATTGACGTAAGAAAGGAAAGACGCTGTGAATTCAGGAAACATCATCGGCAATATTGCGTTCATCGTGGTGCTTGCCGTCGTCATTTTCGTCGTGGTCTCGCTCGCCCGCGCAGTGCGGATCGTTCCGCAGTCGCAGGCGTACGTTGTGGAGCGCCTTGGTCGGTTCCAGGCGGTCATGCAGGGCGGTTTCCACCTGCTGGTTCCCTTCGTGGACCGCGTCGCCGCTCGTATCGATCTGCGTGAGCAGGTTGCGAACTTCCCGCCTCAGCCCGTCATCACCGCCGACCAGGCGATGGTGTCGATCGACTCCGTCATCTATTTCCAGATCACGGATCCGCGCAGCGCGACCTACGAGGTCGCTAACTTCCTGCAGGCGATCGAGCAGCTGACCGCGACGACGCTGCGTAACCTGATCGGTTCGCTGGACCTGGAGCAGACGCAGACCTCGCGCGAGTCGATCAACAAGCAGCTGCGTGGCGTTCTCGACGAGGCCACGGGCCCGTGGGGCATTCGCGTGACCCGAGTGGAGCTCAAGTCCATCGAGCCGCCGCCGCGAGTCCTGGCTGCCATGGAGCAGCAGATTACGGCGGAGCGCACCAAGCGAGCCACGATTCTGACGGCCGAGGCCGAGCGTGAGGCCCAGATCAAGAAGGCTGAGGGCGCCAAGCAGGCCGCCGTTCTGGCTGCCTCCGCTCAGCAGGAGGCTCAGGTTCTGCAGGCCAAGGGCCAGAAGGAAGCCCTGATCCTCCAGGCCGAGGGTGCCCGCCAGGCCCAGATCCTGCGTGCACAGGGTGAGTCCGAGGCCATCCAGACGGTCTTCGCGGCTATCAACGCCGGAAAGGCCACGCCGGAGCTCCTGTCCTACAAGTACCTCGAAATGCTGCCGAAGATCGCAGACGGTCAGGCGTCCAAGCTGTGGATGCTTCCCTCGGATCTTACCGGCGCACTGGAATCCATCTCGAAGGGTTTCAACCTGGGCAAGTAGACTGAAGCCATGCCGGGCCGACCGCAGTCCCTGCGGTCGGCCCGTTCTTTTCTCAACGGGAGGATACCGGTGGATTCGCATCAGGAATACGTGCTGCGCGAGGTCGCGCAGAAGAATATTCGTTTCATCCGTTTGTGGTTTACGGATGTTGCGGGTGTCTTGAAGTCGATCTCGATCGACCCCGGTGAGCTCGAGGAGGCGTTCAGTGAAGGGATTGGCTTCGATGGGTCGGCCGTCGAAGGCCTGACGCGCGTCTATGAGTCGGACATGCTGCTCAAGCCGGATGCGTCGACGTTCCAGCTGCTTCCGTGGCGTTCCAACGAGGACCCGGTTGCGCGCATGTTCTGCGACGTCCTCATGCCCGATGGTCGCCCAGCTCCCTCGGATCCCCGAGGGGTTCTCGAGCGCGCGGTGGAGCGCGCCGCCGATGCCGGCTTCCGGGTCATGATTCACCCGGAGATCGAGTTTTACCTCCTGCGCCAGCCGGTGACACCCGATCGCATGATTCCCGTCGATCAGGCTGGCTACTTCGACCACGTTGCACGCGGCGACTCGAACGACTTCCGCCGCCGCGCCGTACGGATGCTCGAGGACATGGCGATCCCTGTCGAGTTCTCGCACCACGAGGGCGGACCGGGACAAAATGAGATTGACCTGCGAGCCGTCGACCCCGTGCGCGCAGCGGATAACATCATGACTGCGCGCACCCTCATTGAGGAGGTCGCGCTCCGCGAAGAGCTCGTCGCGACGTTCATGCCCAAGCCCTTCATCGAGCACCCGGGCTCGGGAATGCACACGCACCTGTCGCTGTTTGAGGGCGAGGAGAACGCGTTCTTCTCCCCGGCGGGTCAGTATCGCCTGTCCACGACGGGGCGTCAGTTTATTGCCGGCCTGCTCGCGCACGCCGAGGAGATCGCGGCCATCACCAATCAGCACGTCAACTCCTACAAGCGCCTGTGGGGCGGGGGAGAGGCTCCCTCCTACGTGTGCTGGGGTCACCTGAATCGCTCGGCTCTCGTGCGCGTTCCCCTCTACAAGCCCAAGAAGGCCGCGGCCGCGCGCATCGAATACCGAGCGCCTGACCCGAGCGCGAACCCCTACCTGGCGTTCGCTGTCCTCATCGCGGCAGGACTCGATGGCATTGAGAAGAAGATGGAGCTCATGCCCGAGGCCGAGGACAACGTCTGGGATCTGTCAGATCGTGAGCGTCAGGTCATGGGCATTCACGCCCTGCCCGCCTCGTTGGCGGACGCCGTGCGCGCCATGAAGAGTTCCGACCTGGTGGCCTCCACGCTCGGCGAGCAGGTGTTCGACTACGTTATCCGCAACAAACGCAAGGAGTGGACGGAATATCGCCAGCAGATCACTCGCCAGGAGCTCGAGCAATTCCTGAAGGTCGTTCCCCGGTGAGCGCTGATGCCCTCCGGATCGCCGGTTTCTTAGATCCGCGCCGTGCCCTCTCCTTCTTCGAGGAGCTGCCGGGCGGAGCCGAGGTGTGGGCGGGGGACCTGGGGGCGAGCGCCGACCCCGATCAGGCGCTGCTAGCGGCGATCCGTCTGCACGAGGCCGACCCCGGCCTCGTCCGTTCACTCGTCGATGATGCGCGTGCGCGTGCTCGCCTGTGCGCCGTCCTGGGTGGTAGCCAGTGGCTGGGTGACTACGTGATCGCCGATCCAGCCCGTGCGCGCGCGATCTGGGAGGATCCTGGCGAGGCCGCACGGGTCATGCTGGCGTCCGTGGGGGCGACGCGGGGCGAGAGCGGTGTGTTCGTCGCCTCTGAGGATGCCGGGGTGGACGATCTGCGTGGCGCGTATCGCCGGGTCCTGCTGTACCTGGCCGCCGATGACCTGACGAGTGACGATCCTGAAGGGCTTATGCCTCAGGTCGGTCGTCGTATCGCCGACCTGGTCGACGCGACCCTTGAGGCCGGCCTGGCCCTGGCGAGGCGGGACATCGATCCGCAGGGGCTCATCCCCTTTGCCATCATTGCGATGGGTAAGACGGGAGCACGCGAACTCAACTACATCTCCGACGTCGATGTCGTCTACGTCGCCGAGACCGGGGTGGACGGGGATGAACGCGTGGCCCTCGAGGTCGCGACGCGCCTGGCGGCGGCTACCGCCTCCGCATGCTCGGGCCCCGGAACCGAAGCTCCGCTGTGGACGGTGGACGCGAACCTGCGGCCCGAGGGGCGCAATGGAGCGCTCGTGCGCACCGTCGAGTCCTACCGCCAGTACTGGGATAAGTGGGCGCAGACCTGGGAGTTCCAGGCGCTGCTCAAGGCGCGTGCCTGCGCGGGAGACGAGGCAGTCGGACGCGCCTTCGAAGAAGCCGCGCAGCCCTACGTGTGGAGCGCTGCGACGCGCGAAGGTTTTGTCGAGGCGGCGCGCGCAATGCGTCGTCGCGTGGAGGACAACATCTCGCGATCGCACGCGTCGCGTGAGCTCAAGCTGGGGCGCGGCGGCCTGCGCGACGTCGAGTTCACGGTTCAGCTGCTTCAGCTTGTTCACGGTCGCACCGACGCCTTCCTGCGCGTGAGGTCGACGCTGGACGCGATCGAGGCGCTGCGTGAAGGCGGCTATATGGCACGCAGCGACGCGCATCAGCTCGCCTCGTGCTACCGATTCCTGCGCGCCGTCGAACACCGCACCCAGCTGCCCCGGATGCGCCGCACGCACCTGATTCCGGACAAGGAACGGGAGCTGCGCGTCCTCGGGCGTGCGATGGGTCTGGCGCGCTTCCCCGATGCGGAATCGATCAGCGCTGCCATCGACGCGGTTCGCACTCGCGTCCGCGCTCTGCACGAGGACGTCTTTTACCGCCCGATCATCGCCGCAACGGCGTCGCTCAGCGAAGATGAGGTGTCCCTGCATGCGGATGGCGCGCGCGACCGCTTGGCCGCGATTGGCTACCGGGATCCGGCGGGAGCGCTGACGCACATCGGAGCCCTCACGCAGGGGACGAGCAGGCGCGCGGCGATTCAACGCCACCTGCTGCCGGTGTTCATCTCGTGGCTCGCCGGAGGGGCCGACCCCGACATGGGACTCCTGAACTTCCGCATCCTGTCCGAGGACATTGGCGATTCGCACTGGTACCTCGCGCTTTTGCGTGACTCGGGCGTGGCCGCCCACAGGCTCACGACCATGCTCCCGAACTCGCGCTGGATCGCCGAGGCCCTCGCAAAACGTCCCGAGGCCGTGGCGTGGCTCGACGATGACGCTGAGCTGGCGCCGCGCGAGCTGCATCGGCTAGCACGGGAAGTAGCAGCCCTCATTGATCGTCACGATGAGGCGACGGAGGCTGCCGCGCGCGTACGGGCAGTACGTACGCGTGAGCTCACGCGCTGTGCAATGGGCGACCTGTTGGGTGGCGTCGATCCTCGCGGGAATGCGATCGCCGACGCTACGGATGCGGCAATTCTCGGAGCCCTCGCCATCGCGCAGCGCGAGGAAGCCGAGCGGTGGGGCCAGGAACGGGCGGCCATCGTGTTTGTTGCGATGGGCCGCTACGGCGGACGCGAGTGCTCGTACGCCTCGGACGCCGACGTGATTGCCCTACACGAGGCCGTCGGGGGTGCCACCGAAGCGGAGGCGGCGGCCAGCGCGACGACGATCGTCAACCGAGTGAAGAATCTCCTGGGATCGGCGACCAACCAGCTGGGTATTGTCGTCGACCTCGACCTGCGCCCCGAGGGCAAGAACGGCCCAATGAGCCGCACGATCGAGTCGCATCGCGAGTACGCGCAGCGGTGGGCCTCCACCTGGGAGCGCCAGGCGGCGGTGCGTGCGCGCCCAATCGGTGAGGGAAGCCTCGCCGATTCTGCGCGGGCACTGTTCGATGAACTCGCCTATGGGGGAGTGACTGAGTCGGATGTGCGAGACATTCGCTTGCTCAAAGCCCGCATGGAGAACGAGCGTTTGCCGCGCGGCATTGAGCCCGCTCGCCACGTGAAGCTCGGCCCCGGTGGCCTCACAGACGTGGAGTGGACGATCCAGCTCATCCAGATGCGTGCTGGAATGAACAACCCCGCACTGCGTACGCCCTCGACGACGCAGGCGATCCTGAGCGCTCAGGAGCACAAGCTGATCAGTGCTCAAGACGCGCAGACTCTTCTCGATGCTTGGGACATGGCCACCCGTATTCGCGCGGCCAACACGCTGGCGAGCGGGCGTATGAGCGGTGTGAAGCTCGACGTCTTGCCTCGTGACAGCGCGGAGCTGCGTGCTCTCGCAGCGATCCTCGGGTACGGTAGCGGCGGGCTGAATGCCCTCGAAGACGACTGGCTGCGCGCTGGACGCAAAGCGCGCGCCGTCATGGAACGACTTTTCTGGGAGCAGCAGTGAAGATTGTGCTGGTACGGCACGGACAGACCCCCGCGAATCGCCTCGGTGCGCTCGATACGGTGCGCCCCGGCCTCGGGCTGACTCCCGAAGGACTCCTCCAGGCGCAGCGCCTCGCGGACCGCTGGGAGTCCGAGGTCGCGCCGCCTCCGACCGTCATCGCTCTGTCTGGCCTCGAGCGCACGCGCCTGACCGCGGCCCCGCTGGCGAGCCGGTACGGGCTGACCCCGCAGGTGCAGCCCGGCATCCGCGAGCTGCGTTCCGGTGACCTCGAGATGGCGGCCGACCCGGGCTCGCAGTCTCTCTATGTGCGCACGACCCTGTCGTGGTGTGCCGGGGACTTGGATAATCGCATGCCCGGCGGCGAAAACGGGCGCGAGGCCCTGGCTCGCTCGCTGGAGACCGTGCGTCGCGTGGGCCTGGCCGCGCGCGAACAGGCGGGGGATGAGGCCGTCGCGGTGTTTGTCATCCACGGTGCACTCACGCGCCTGCTGGCCACGTGGCTGTCCTCCGACATCGACGAGGACCTCGTCTCCAAGCACTTCATGTCCAACACGGGCACGTCCACCTTCGAGTGGGCGCCCGACTTCGCCCCTGCCTCGGCCGACGAACTGGTGAAGGGACTCCGCGCCCTCACCTGGAACGACCGTCCCCTCGATCAGTGGTTGTGAGACGATTCGCCGCCTGAGTCCTTATCGGGCGCGACGAAAGCTGACACCTCGTAGGGGAACGATCGGTATGTGAAGTAGTTCTCCAGGTAGGACAGGTGATCCTCGCACGCGAGCCACGTCTTCGTGCGCCCGCGATGGATCGCGGGATTGCGCCAGTCGATCCGGTAGATCGCGGCGTTCGTGCATTCGCGCGCCGAGCAGATGCCCGATGCAGCTTCGACTCCCAGTGCCATGGTGTCCTCCCCGTGCCGTTACGCTTGGAAGTATGCCAACCCTCGTTCTCGTTCGCCACGCACAGGCCGCATATTCCTACCCCGATCACGCTCGCCCCCTGACGCGCGCGGGCGTCGACCAGGCTGCGCGCCTCGGCGGCGTTCTGTCCCGCGAGATCGGTGCATTCGATGCGGCCGTGTGCTCGGACGCGACGCGCGCCCAGCAGACGTTTGCCCAGATCAGCCAGCGTGTGTCGATTCATGAGAGCTGGTTCGACCGCGGTGTCTACAACGCCGACGAGGAAGACATCGTGACCCTGGCGCGCACCTTCGAGGGGACCAGTGCACTCATTGTCGGTCACGAGCCCACTATCTCCGGCGCGGGCTACGTCCTGGCTTGCGAGGACGATCGGTCAGAGGTCGCTCACGGAGTGCCCACGGCGACCGCTCTCGTCCTCACCTTCGACGGATCCTGGGAGGATCTGGCCCCCTCGAGCTGCGCCCTGCGCGTGGTGCTGACCCCACCCGCCCGATAGGGCAGGGGACCGCGGATGCGGCCCCGGCCTCGTCCCATCTCCCTGTGACTGTGTTTACGTTTGTCCACGTGACGCCCGCCCGGATGCGGATGGGGGCCGCACACGCGTTAGAATATGGCGGTATCTATCCACCCAACAGGGAGAAGTGATGTCGGGACACTCTAAGTGGGCGACCACCAAGCATAAGAAGGCCGCTATTGACGCCAAGCGCGGCAAGCTCTTCGCGCGCCTCATCAAGAACATTGAGGTTGCAGCTCGCACGGGCGGCGGCGACCCCGCCGGCAACCCGACCCTGTACGACGCCATCCAGAAGGCGAAGAAGAACTCCGTCCCCGCCGACAACATCGACCGCGCCGTCAAGCGTGGCTCCGGTGCCGAGGCCGGTGGCGCCAACTACGAGACCATCATGTACGAGGGCTACGGCCCCAACGGCGTCGCCTTCCTGGTGGAGTGTCTGACGGATAACCGCAACCGCGCCGCCTCCGACGTTCGCCTGGGCTTCACCCGCCACGGCGGATCGCTGGCCGACCCCGGTTCGGTGGCCTACCTGTTCTCTCGTCGCGGCATCGTTGAGGTGCCCGCCGCCGACGGTGTGGACGAGGAATCCATCATGATGGCCGTCCTGGACGCGGGCGCCGAAGAGGTCGAGGACGCCGGTGAGCTCTTCATCGTCGAGTCCGACCCCAAGGACGTCGTTGCCGTGCGTACTGCCCTGCAGGATGCTGGCATCGATTACGACTCCGCCGAAGTCCAGTTCGTCGCCTCCACCGAGGTTGAGCTCGACCTTGAGGGCGCCCTCAAGGTCAACAAGCTCATCGACGCCCTCGAGGACTCCGACGACGTGCAGAACATCTACACGAACATGTCCCTGTCGGACGAGGTTCGTGCCCAGCTGGAAGAGCAGGAGTGAACATGAGCGATTCGACCGCTAAGCGCGAAGTCGGCACCCCGCAGGTCAAGCGCGGTATGGCCCAGATGCTCAAGGGTGGCGTCATCATGGACGTCGTTACCCCCGAGCAGGCGAAGATCGCCGAGGACGCGGGCGCCGTGGCCGTCATGGCCCTCGAGCGCGTCCCCGCCGACATTCGCGCCCAGGGCGGCGTGGCCCGCATGTCCGACCCCGACCTGATCGAAGGCATCATCGAGGCCGTGTCGATCCCCGTGATGGCCAAGGCTCGCATCGGTCACTTCGTTGAGGCGCAGGTTCTGCAGTCCCTCGGCGTCGACTACATCGACGAGTCCGAGGTCCTGACCCCCGCCGACTACACCCACCACATCGACAAGTGGAATTTCACCGTTCCCTTCGTCTGCGGTGCGACCAACCTCGGCGAGGCGCTGCGCCGCATCAACGAGGGCGCGGCCATGATCCGCTCCAAGGGCGAGGCCGGCACCGGCGACGTTTCGAACGCGACGACGCACATGCGTAAGATCCGCGACGAGATCCGCCACCTGACCTCCCTGCCCGAGGACGAGCTCTACGTCGCGGCTAAGGAACTGCAGGCCCCCTACGAGCTCGTCGCCGAGGTTGCCCGCGAGGGTCGCCTCCCGGTCGTGCTCTTCACGGCCGGCGGCATCGCCACCCCCGCCGACGCTGCCATGATGATGCAGCTGGGCGCCGAGGGCGTCTTCGTTGGTTCGGGCATCTTCAAGTCCGGCGACCCCGCCAAGCGCGCGGCCGCCATCGTCAAGGCCACGACCTTCTACGACGATCCGTCCGTCATCGCCGAGGTCTCCCGTGGCCTGGGCGAGGCCATGGTCGGCATTAACGTCGACGACCTGCCGGTCGATCACCGCCTCGCGGAGCGCGGATGGTGACCATCGGCGTTCTCGCCCTGCAGGGCGACGTCGCAGAGCACGTGCGGGCGCTGGAAAACTCCGGCGCCCGCGCGCTGCTTGTGCGTAGGGTTTCTGAGCTCGACCAGGTCGATGGCCTGGTCATCCCGGGTGGCGAGTCGACGACCATGTCGAACCTGCTGCTCTCCTTCGGACTGTTTGATGAGCTGCACGACCGCATCGCCTCAGGCCTGCCGGTCTACGGCACGTGCGCGGGCATGATTATGCTCGCCTCGTCCATTCTCGATGGGCGTGAGGATCAGCGTTCCTTCGGCGCACTCGACATGGTCGTGCGCCGTAATGCCTTTGGTCGTCAGGTCGATTCTTACGAGGAAGACCTGGAGGTTGCGGGTGTTGAGGGAGGTCCCTTCCACGCCGTGTTCATCCGCGCTCCGTGGGTTGAGTCGGTGGGCGAGGGGGTCGAGGTTATCGCGCGCGCCGGCAACAGCGCCGACGGCCCGATCGTCGCGGTGCGACGCGGCAACGTCATGGCGACATCCTTCCATCCCGAGGTGGGCGGAGACGATCGTATTCACGCGATGTTCGTCGATATGGTGGCGCGCGCCTGATGCGCGTCATGGGCATCGACCCGGGCCTGACGCGCTGCGGCCTCGGCGTCGTCGACGTCGATGCGTCGCGGCGTGCCTCGCTCGTGTACGTCGGCGTCGCCCGCACCGACAAGGACCTGGCGACGCACTTCCGGCTGCGCACGATCGCGGACGCGATCGATAGCGTCATCGAGCGCTACGAGCCCGAGGTCGTCGCCATCGAACGCGTCTTCGCGCAGGACAACCTGCAATCGGTGACCACTACGATGCAGGTCATGGGCGCGGCGATGACGTGCGTCGGTCGCGCCGGCCTGCCGATGGCCGTCCACACGCCCTCCGAGGTGAAGTCCGCCGTCTCCGGCAACGGCAACGCGGACAAGGCGCAGGTGCAGGCGATGGTCGCGCGCATCCTCGGCCTCGCCAAGGCTCCCAAGCCCGCGGACGCCGCGGACGCTCTGGCCATTGCGATTACGCACGCCTGGCGGGGGACCGGCTTGCTCGGTGCTCCCGAGGACTCGTCGGTCGCAGTGTCGATCTCGGGTCGCTTGACCGCGCGTGGGTCCATGACGCCCGCCCAGAAGGCGTGGGCCGAGGCCCAGGCCGCGCAACGCCGAACGGGTGCCGTCGATCCGAGGCGCAGGCGCGGCTAGAATCGTACATATGTTCGCCCGCGCGTGCGGGTGACCCGTGAACGAAAGGAACGCAGTGATCTCCATTCTGCGCGGCACAGTCGCGAGCGTCGGCCTCGACCACATCGACATCGTGGTGGGGGGCATCGGCTTCCGCGTGCACGTGACGCCCGCCTTCGCGCAGGGTGCCCCGCGTGATCAGGAGATGACTGTGTTCACGTCGATGATCGTGCGCGAAGACTCGATGACGCTCTACGGCTTTGAGTCCGCGGATGAACGCGACGTGTTCACGAAGCTCCTGTCTGTCTCGGGTATCGGCCCGAAGATCGCGCTGGCAGCCCTGGCGGTCCTGCGCCCCGACGACCTGCGCCGCGCGGTGCGTGACCAGGACCTGACGGCCCTTCAGCGTATTCCTGGCGTGGGCAAGAAGTCGGCGCAGCGTATGGCCCTCGAAATCGGGGACAAGCTGGGCACCCCCGCAGCGCTGCCGGGCGCAGAAACGGCGGCCGCTGCCGCACCCACCGAGGACGCCGTGGCCTCTGAGGTCAGCGCCGCCCTGGTCGGCCTCGGTTGGTCCGAGGCCCAGGCGGCTAAGGCCATCGAGAAGCTTGCGGGCAGCGGGCTCGGTGCCTCCGACATGCTGCGTGCCGCCCTCGTAACGCTGGGAGGCGGACGTGGCTGATCAGATGGATTCCGGTTTCGACGTCGACGCGATGCGCATCGTTGCCCCCGACGCCGGCGAACTCGAGCGGGCGGCCGAGGCCGCGCTGCGCCCCAAGAAGCTCTCGGAGTTCGTCGGCCAGCGCGTCGTGCGTGGCCAGCTGCAGCTCGTACTCGACGCCGCGCGCATGCGCTCGGCCAGCCCCGACCACGTCCTGCTTGCGGGCCCTCCGGGACTCGGCAAGACGACGCTGGCAATGATCATCGCGGCCGAGATGGGAACGTCCTTGCGACTGACCTCTGGACCCGCGATCCAGCACGCTGGCGACCTCGCCGCGATTCTCTCCGGCCTCCAAGAGGGCGACATCCTCTTCATCGACGAGATCCACCGCCTCGCGCGAACCGCCGAGGAAATGCTGTACCTCGCCATGGAGGACTTCCGTGTCGACGTCGTCGTGGGCAAGGGCCCGGGCGCGACCTCGATTCCACTGACTCTGCCGCCTTTCACCGTCGTCGGCGCCACGACGCGATCCGGCCTGCTTCCGGCCCCGCTGCGCGACCGCTTCGGCTTCACGGCCCATCTTGAGTTCTACGAGACCGACGAACTCCAGTCGGTGGTCACCCGTTCCGCCTCGCTGCTGGGTTCACCCATCGACGCGCAGGCCGCCCACGAGATCGCCTCGCGTTCGCGCGGCACTCCTCGTATCGCGAACCGCCTCCTGCGTCGCGTTGTTGATTACGCCCAGGTGCATGGCGACGGGCAGCTGACCCTCGAGGCCGCGCGCGGTGCGCTCGAACTTTTCGAAGTTGACCCCTCCGGCCTCGACCGCCTCGACCGCGCGGTCCTCGAGGCCGTCTGCCGTCGTTTCGCCGGTGGTCCCGTCGGTCTCACGACCCTGTCGGTGACGATCGGCGAGGAAGCAGAAACGGTCGAAACCGTCGCGGAACCCTACCTCGTGCGCGAAGGCTTCCTCGTGCGCACCAACCGCGGACGCATGGCAACCCCCAAGGCATGGGCCCACCTCGGCCTCACTCCGCCCGCGCCGGACGGTGCTCTCTTCGACTAAAGGGGGAGTGGGCCTCGTTGCCGCCCGTGCAGGCCGTGGGCACGTGCGGAGTGTCAAAAAGGCTGAGGATGCGTCTAGCGCCGCGCCACACCTTGATCACTTAGGCTAAAACCTTGCTCGGGCATTAGACTGGCAAGGTGCGCTCGTAGCGCTAGACCGTCATCGAAAGTGAATCAGCCTTTATGAACAACTACTTCCTCCTGATCATGGCAGCTTTCCTCATCGTCTTCATGATGTGGAGCTCGCGCTCCCGCAGGCAGCAGATGCAGAAGCTGGAACAGGAAAAGCGCGATCAGCTCGCAGCTGTCACTCCCGGAGAATGGGTGCGTACCCGAGGGCTTCTGGGGTCGTTTTGTTGACCTCGACGGCGACATCGTCGTCCTGGAGACCTCTAACGGACACGAGATGTACTGGGAGCGCGAATTCATCGCCGAGATCGGTGGCCAGCCGCCGCTCGCTGACGCGGAGCAGGCTGAAGCGGACGCCGACGAGGTGGAGACGGTGGAGGAGGACGCATCCGTCCTCGGCCTCGATCAGGAAGACGCCCAGTCTTTTGACGTGCGCGACACCGACGAGCAGCAGAAGTAACTCAAGGCTGAACGGAAAGTAGAACCGTGGCATCACACAAGCGACGCCCCGTGCGCGCGCTCGTGACCCTGACCGTCGCCATCGTGGCGGCGTGCGCGGCACTTGCGATCGGGCACTTCATGAAGGGCGTGTCCCCGTATCCCGACCTGGCCCTTGACCTCAAGGGTGGTACTCAGCTGATCCTGACTCCGACCCCGACGTCGGAGGGACAGCG
>JAHACW010000058.1 GCA_018375675.1 Actinomyces sp.
TTCCACGCGCCCGCTTGTATCGAGGGTTTCTTGGGCACCGGTGCCCACGGCCCGCTCACGGGCGCGCTCGCGGAATCCGTGGAGGTCCTCAACAGGCTCTCCGCCATCAAGCCGCGGCCCGTCATCGCGATCGACGTCCCCTCGGGCCTGACCGATGACGACGGTGCGATCGTAGGCCCGATCCTGCGCGCCACCCACACGCTCGCCGTTGGCACCTACAAGCGTGCGCAGGTCCTGCCTCCCGCTGTCGAATTCACCGGGGACATCAGCCTCGTGACGATGGACTGGGACAGTGCCGGCACCGGCAGGGGAGAGGACACCAACGGCGCGATTGGCGCGGACGACCTCTACGTCGTCGACGAGGCCTTCTCCGCCCACGAAGTCGTCCCCATCCCCGCTTTCTCCGACGACAAGTACGCCCGCGGCGTCGTTGGCCTCGTCGCCGGATCCGACACCTACCCGGGCGCAGGCCTCCTCGCAACGCGCGGTGCACTGGCCGCGGGCGTGGGCATGGTGCGCCTGAACTCCACGAGACGCGTACAGGACCTCGTGCTCGCCGACCAACCCGGCGTCGTCACCGTCGGCGGGCGCATCCAGTCCGCTCTCATCGGCCCCGGCCTCGACGAGGATCGACGCGAGGACGCGCTCGAGCTCGCGCAATTCTGCGGGCAATCGGGCATGCCCCTCGTCATCGACGCGTGGGCGCTCGACCTCGTCCCCGAGCTGGTGAGCTCCATCAAGCCCGACGTCACCGTCCTCACCCCGCACTACGGCGAGGCCGCGCGCCTCCTGGGGCGCCTCGGCGCTCCGGTGACGCGGGCCGAGGTTGCCGCCGCGCCCCTGCGCTACGCCCGCGCCCTCCATGAGGCCACGGGCTGCCACGTGATCCTCAAGGGCCCTGTCACGATCGTGTACTCCTTCGAATATGTGGACACGGAGGTGCAGGAAGCCTTCCAGCGTGCGCTCAACGCCGCGGAGGCGTGGCCCGACGTGGATGCGCTGCCGCAGGGCCGCCTCGTGCGCTCCTACAGCCCGACGGTCGGCCAGGTGACGACCTCGTGGGCGGGCGTCGCCGGCAACGGGGATGTGCTCGCCGGATTCCTCGCCGGCGTCCTCGCCCGACCGGTCGATGAAGGGGACACGATGCCCGGCCCCGACTCCCAGCCCCAGCGCGTCACCTCGGGACGCCTGGCGGCGGCAGTGAGCGTTCACGGGCGAGCCGCCCAGGTGGCCGCCGCAGCTGCCGGCGGATTCACGCCCATCCAGGCCTCCGACATCGCGGCCGCGATCGGGCAGGTCCTGTCGCAACCCACGGCGTGACGACCTGGTCGCCTTGCCCGCGCAGGCGACGAACGTGGGGGCGGGCGGCGCGCGTCGTGAGATACTAGAGGCGTGATTTCCACAGACGAACGAGTCGAAGGACGGGACTACCCGTCATCCGCGGCCGTCGACCTGGCCGCGATCCGTCACAACCTGGGCGTCCTGCGCGCAGCCGCCCCGGGCGCGCTCCAGCTCGCGACCGTCAAGGCCAACGCCTACGGGCACGGACTCCTCCCGGTGGCCCGCGCTGCCCTGGACGGTGGCGCCGACTGGCTGGGCGTCGCCCAGCTGGCCGAGGCCTTCACACTGCGCCGCGGCCTCGATGAGGCCGGGGTCCCCCGAGCCGAGGCCCCGATCCTCGCGTGGATCTCTACCTCCTCCTCCGACTTCGTGGCCGCGATCGAGGCCGACATCGACCTGTCCGTGTCGTGGACGTGGGTGCTCGCCGACATCTGCGCCGCCGCCCGGCAGGTCGGCCGCCCCGCGCGCGTCCACGTCAAGATCGACACAGGCATGTCCCGCGCGGGCTCGACCCTCGCCGACCTGCCCGCCCTGGCCTCGGCCCTGCGCATGGCTGCCGATGACGGCCTCGTCGACGTCGTGGGCGCCTGGAGCCACATGTCCCGCGCCGACGACCCCAGTGAGGCGGGAAACGCCTCGACTGCGAGCCACGTGCGTATTTTTGAGGAGGGCCTGGCGATCCTCGCCGACGCGGGCGTCACTCCGCGTATCCGCCACCTGTCCGCCACGTCGGGCATCCTGTGGCATCCCGAGGCCCACTACGACATGGTGCGCGCCGGCATCGGCCTGTACGGGCTGAGCCCCGACCCGGCGGTGGCCACGGCCGAGCAGCTCGGCCTCATCCCCGCCCTCGAGCTGCGCGCGCCCCTCACCTCCGTCAAGGTCATCGAAGAGGGAACCCCTGCCTCGTATGGGGGAACCTGGGTGGCCCCCACGCGCCGTTGGATCGGCCTCGTTCCCCTCGGCTACGGCGACGGCATCCTGCGCGCCGTCTCCAACCGGGTGCGCGTCGTCGTCCACACCGCCTCCGGCCCCTTCAACGCGCCCATCGTCGGACGCGTGTGCATGGACCAGTTCATGGTCGATCTCGGGCAGACCGAGGGAAGCCCCGGAACACCGACCGCGCGCAGCGGGCAAGCCCCCGCCGCCCCCGGCGACATCGCCACGCTCTTCGGCTCAGGCGCCGGCGGCGAGGCTTTGGCCGACGATTGGGCTCAGGCAGCCGGTACCATCAACTACGAAATCGTCACCCACCTCGGCGCACACATCCCTCGCATCTACCGGGATGGTGCCGCCGCGACCTTCGGGAGCAACTCATGACCCAGCCCATCGCCTCCTACGAGGTGTCGACGCGCGACGCCGACCAGACGCGCGCGTTCGGTGAAGACCTCGGCCGCATCCTCGCGGCCGGAGACCTCCTGATGCTCTCCGGGGGCCTCGGCGCGGGCAAGACCACCCTCACCCAGGGCATCGGCGTCGGCATGGGTGTGCGCGGGCGTGTCGCCTCCCCGACATTCATCGTCGCGCGCGTACACCCCTCTCTGAGCGGCGGCCCCGACCTCATCCACGCGGACGCCTACCGCATCACCGACCTGAACGACCTCGAGACCCTCGACCTCGACTCCTCCCTCGACGAGGCCGTCACCGTCGTCGAATGGGGCGAAGGCAAGACCGAGGCCATGAGCGACGAACGCCTCTCCATCGAGGTGCGCCGAGCCTCGGGCGGCGAGGCAGCCCACGACGGGGACATCATCGACCTGGAGAACATGGACGATGGCACGCGCGTCATTGTCCTGCACGCCCACGGGCACCGCTGGGACGGCGTTCTCGACGGTGTCGTCGCCGCCCACGGCGGAACCCGCATCGACGAGGCTGACGCCGACGAGTAGGATCACACCGTGCGAGAGATAGCCCTAGACACCCAAGCAGCCACCACCGTCGCCATCATCGACGACGGCCGCGTTCTCGGCCGCGCCCAGAACGATTCTGGACGTCACCACGCCGAATCCATCACCCCGCTCGTGCGCGAGGCGCTCGTAGCAGCAGGCCTGCCCGCGCAGCTCGCGCACGCCGGCATTGATCGAGTCCTCGTGGGCACCGGCCCCGCCCCCTTCACCGGGCTGCGCGCCGGCCTCGTCTCCGCCCGCGTCCTCGCCTCGGTCGCCGGCGTGCCCGCCTACGGCGTGTCAGCCCTCGACGTCATCGCCCGGCAGGGCCTCGACCTCCTGCCTCCCGACACTCGCGTCTACGCGATCGCCGACGCGCGCCGCCGCGAACTCTACTGGGGCTCGTACGTGGCCGCCGGGCCCGACGACGTCACCCTCGAGGGGCGCCTCGAAGTCGGCGACGTCAGCACGCTCCTGGGCGCCATGCGGACCGCCCCCGGCCTCGTCGTCGCGGGAGCGCCGATCCCCGCGCACAGCGTCGACGCGCTCGCGCACGTCGACCTCGGACCCCAGGTGAGCCTCGATCCCGCCGTCATGAGCCGCATCGTCGCCACGCGCCTGTCGCGCGGCGAAGATGATCGCCTGCGCACCGACCCCCTGTACCTGCGTCGCCCCGACATTCAGGGCCAGCCCACCGCGCGCCTGTGAACGCCACGCTGCGCGTTGCGGAGCCGGGCGACCTCGAACTCTTCGCCGCCCTCGAGGCCGAGGTGTTCCCCGAGGACCCCTGGACCCCCTACATGATCGCCGAGGAACTCTCCTCCCCGGCCTCGCGCTATTGGATCGCCACGGATGAGTCCGGTGACGTCGTCGGATACGGCGGCGCGAAGGTCGGTGGAGACCAAGCCGACATCATGACTATCGGCGTGCGCGCCCATGCGCGGGGGCGAGGCATCGGCGCAGCGATCCTGGACGCCCTCCTGGACTGGTCGCGCGAGGCCGGAGCGCGCGAGATCTTCCTCGACGTGCGCCCCTCCAACAAGGGAGCCATCGGCCTGTACGAGTCCCGGGGCTTCGTTGAAATCGGGCGCCGCCCGCGCTACTTTCGCAACCCCGTCGAAGAGGCCGTCGAGATGAGAGCACCCCTCGTCTGACGCAATGCGACGACCGCCACTAAATAGGTATAGTCGGTGTATCAAAATTCGTGTCTTTTGCACCCCTGTTGCGGGGTCGATGGTCCTACGTGTTTTCCTTGCGGCGCCGGCGTAAGCTGCCTGACATAACCGCGGAAAATGGCCGAAAATGACACCGTGTCGAGATCCTTCGCGGCCGGCCTCGTGCCATGGTCCTACGAAGCGGGCGAAAAGCGTCGATATGCTCATTCCATGGCCACTCAAAATGTCGCAACGAAGAAGCGCCGCGCGTGGACCACCAGCGTCTTTATTAAGCAGCTGATGGCCGTCTCGGGCTTCGTTTTCGTTTTCTTCTTGCTGTTCCACTCCTACGGCAACCTCAAGATGTTCCTGGGCGCGGAGGTCTACAACGACTACGCGCACTGGCTGCATGAAGAGGCTTTCGTGCCGATCTTCCCGCACGGCGGATTCATCTGGGTATTCCGCGGCGCCATGGTGCTGATGCTCGTGATCCACCTGTGGGCCGCCGCCTACACCTGGAAGCGTTCGCGTCGCGCTCGCTCCACCCGCTACGTCGTTAAGAAGTCCGTCTCGGACTCCTACGCGGCTCGCACCATGCGTATGAGCGGTGTCCTCATCCTGCTGATCCTGATCTTCCACATCGCTCACTTCACGACCGTGAGCCTGCCCGCGAAGCTCGCGAACTTCGGCGCTGACGTCACCACGCCCTACGCCCGCATGGTCGCCTCCTTCCAGTCGCCGGTCCTCGTGATCCTGTACGCCGTGTTCGTCGGCTGCGCCTGCATCCACGTCTCCCACGGCTTCTGGTCCATGTTCCAGTCGCTCGGTTGGGTGCGTAACGCGACCCGCAAGCCGCTGGTTCTCCTCTCGGGCCTGGTCGGTCTGGTCATCTTCGTGATGTTCATGGCCCCGCCCGTCGCCATCGTCACCGGCTTGATCCACTGAGGAAGGGCACGCAATCATGACCGATACACTCATCCACGGCCTCTACCGTGAAGGCGAGAAGATCGCCGACACGAAGGCTCCCCACGACGTCCCGATCGCGCAGCGCTGGGAGCAGCGTAAGTTCAGTGCCGCGCTGGTCAACCCCGCCAACCGCCGTAAGCTGCGCGTCATCATCGTCGGCTCCGGCCTCGCGGGCGGCGCTGCCGCCGCCTCGCTCGGCGAAATGGGCTACAACGTCGACTGCTTCTTCTACCAGGACTCCGCCCGCCGCGCGCACTCCATCGCCGCGCAGGGTGGTATCAACGCCGCGAAGAACTACCGCAACGACAACGACTCCGTCTACCGTCTCTTCTACGACACGGTCAAGGGCGGCGACTACCGCGCTCGTGAGGACAACGTCTACCGCCTCGCCGAGGTCAGCGCCAACATCATCGACCAGTGCGTCGCGCAGGGCGTCCCCTTCGCCCGCGAGTACGGCGGCCTCCTCGACAACCGCTCCTTCGGTGGCGTGCAGGTGTCCCGTACGTTCTACGCGCGTGGCCAGACGGGTCAGCAGCTGCTGATCGGCGCATACCAGGCGCTCGAGCGCCAGGTCGCGGCCGGCACCGTCAAGGAATACGCCCGCCACGAGATGGTCGAGCTCATCGTCGACGAGGGCAAGGCGCGCGGTATCATCGCCCGCGACATGTCCACCGGCAAGCTCGAGACCTTCATCGCCGACGCGGTCGTCCTGGCCACCGGCGGCTACGGCAACGTGTTCTTCCTGTCCACCAACGCGATGGGCTGCAACGCGACCGCCATCTGGCGTGCCTACCGCAAGGGTGCCTACTTCGGCAACCCCTGCTTCACGCAGATCCACCCCACGTGCATCCCCCAGCACGGCGACCAGCAGTCGAAGCTGACCCTCATGTCGGAGTCGCTGCGTAACGACGGCCGCATCTGGGTTCCCAAGCGCGCCGAGGACTGCGAGAAGGACCCGCGTCAGATCCCCGAAGAGGATCGCGACTACTACCTGGAGCGCATCTACCCCTCGTTCGGTAACCTCGTGCCCCGCGACATCGCGTCGCGTCAGGCTAAGAACATGTGCGACGAGGGCCGTGGCGTCGGCCCGAAGATCGACGGTGTCGCCCGCGGCGTCTACCTCGACTTCTCCGAAGCCATCAACCGCATGGGCCTGGCTGCCGTGTCTGCCAAGTACGGCAACCTCTTCGACATGTACGAGCGCATCACGGGCGACAACCCCTACGAGGTGCCGATGCGCATCTACCCGGCCGTCCACTACACCATGGGTGGCCTGTGGGTTGACTACGACCTCGAGTCGAACCTGCCCGGTCTGTACGTGGCCGGTGAGGCGAACTTCTCCGACCACGGCGCGAACCGCCTGGGTGCCTCCGCGCTCATGCAGGGCCTGTCGGACGGCTACTTCGTCCTGCCCAACACGATCAACGACTACCTGGCGCACTGCTTCCACCTGCCCAAGCTGGACGAGAACTCGCCTTCGGTGAAGGAAGCTCTCGAGTCGGCTCAGGGCCGTATCGACACCCTCATGTCGATCAACGGCACCCGCTCCGTGGACTCGTTCCACAAGGAGCTCGGCAAGATCATGTGGGAGTACTGCGGCATGGAGCGTACCGAGGAAGGCCTCAAGAAGGCCATCGGTATGATCCGCGAGCTGCGCGCCGACTACTGGAAGAACGTTCGCGTTCCCGGCAAGTCGATCGGTGAACTCAACCAGTCCCTCGAGAAGGCCGGCCGCGTCGCCGACTTCATGGAGCTGGGCGAGCTCATGTGCATCGACGCGCTGCACCGCGAAGAGTCGTGTGGCGGCCACTTCCGCGCGGAGTCCCAGACTCCCGAGGGTGAGGCCCTGCGTCACGACGACAAGTTCCTGTACGTGGCGGCTTGGGAATACGCTGGCGAAGGCGAGCCCCCGATCCTCCACAAGGAAGACCTGATTTACAACGACATCGAGCTGAAGCAGCGGAGCTACAAGTGAACCTGACACTGAGGATCTGGCGCCAAAACGGTCCCGAAGACAAGGGCGCAATTCATGAATACCAGGTGAAGGGAATCTCGGAAGAGTCCTCGTTCCTGGAGATGCTCGACGTCCTGAACGAAGAGCTCTTCGCACGCGGCGAGGAACCCATCGCCTTCGACTCCGACTGCCGCGAGGGCATCTGTGGTCAGTGTGGCATCGTCATCAACGGCATCGCTCACGGCCCGGAGGTCACCACGACCTGCCAGCTGCACATGCGTTCCTTCAACGATGGCGACGTCATCACGATCGAGCCGTGGCGTGCATCGGGCTTCCCGATTATCAAGGACCTCGTGGTCAACCGCAGCGCCCTGGATCGCATCATCCAGGCCGGCGGCTACATCTCCGTGAACACGGGTGCAGCCCCCGACGCGCATGCGACCCCGGTCCCGAAGCAGGACGCGGATCGCGCGTTCGAGGCCGCCGCGTGCATCGGCTGTGGTGCGTGCGTGGCTGCCTGCCCGAACGCCTCCGCGATGCTCTTCACCTCGGCGAAGGTCACGCACCTCGGCCTGCTCCCGCAGGGCAAGCCCGAGAACTACAAGCGTGTCGTCAACATGCTCAACCAGATGGACGAGGAGGGCTTCGGCTCCTGCTCGAACATCGGCGAGTGTGCTGAGGTCTGCCCCAAGCAGATCCCGCTCGACGTGATCGCAAACCTCAACCGCCAGCTCGGCAAGGCTGCCTTCAAGGGCGTCTGATTCGTCTGGAGTGGCCTCGCGGAGGGCCCGGCGAGTACGCGCCGGGCCCTCCTGCGTTTGTGAGGAACAGACGCGGCGGCACAGTGATGTGATCGCGGGGCGATGACGAGGCTCGACCGCTGCCATAGCCGCACGCAAAATGCTTATGACGCCGCGGTGGTCGGCGTATCATGGAGGCATCATCGGCTCAGAGAGGAGCACGCCATGCAATTTGATGAAACCGGTCCGAACACGCATACGCGCCGCTACTGGGTCAGTGCGACCGTTGGCATCACGGCGATGATCGCCTTCGCGATTCTGTCGATCCTCCTGCTCCTGGGCATGCTTTTTGGCTCTCCCCAGATCAAGCCGATCGCCGACTCGCTGTTCCCCTGGAGTCTGCTGGTCTTCGCGGTTGCGGGCGTCTCGATGTTCATCGCGAACGCACGTCCGCGCGATTAGATCGACGCTGACGACGCACGCGCCGGACCCGCTCGCTCCGTGCGTGCGGCGGCGCCCGCATGCGCGGATTAAACTGGGGGGCGTGAGTGAACCCCTGGTCCTTGGTATTGAGTCAACCTGCGACGAGACAGGCATCGGTCTCGTGCGCGGTACGCAGCTGCTGGTCGACCGCACGGCCACGTCGATGGATGAGTACGCCCGCTACGGCGGCATCATTCCTGAGATCGCGTCGCGCGCGCACCTCGAGTCCTTCCTGCCCACGCTGGATGCTGCGCTCGACGAGGCCGGAGTGACCCTGGCGGATGTGGACGCGATCGCGGTCGCGGCCGGACCGGGCCTCGTCGGTTCGCTGACCGTCGGTATCTGCGCGGCGAAGGCGCTGGCCTCGTCGCTGGGCAAGCCCCTGTACGGCGTCAACCACGTGATCGGCCACCTGGCCGTCGATAAGCTCGCTGACGGGCCGCTGCCCGAGCACTTCATCGGACTCGTTGTCTCCGGCGGCCACTCCAACATCCTCGAGATCCGCAACATTGCGACCGATGTTGTCGAGCTGGGCGGAACCCTGGACGACGCTGCGGGTGAGGCCTTCGACAAGGTCGGGCGCCTCCTCGACCTGCCCTACCCGGGCGGCCCGCACGTGGACCGTCTGTCTCAGCAGGGGGATCGCGAGGCGATCCGTTTCCCGCGCGGCCTGGCTGCCGGCAAGGATAAGGAGCGGCACAAGTACGACTTCTCCTTCTCGGGCCTGAAGACCGCCGTCGCCCGATACATTGAGGGCGCGACCGCGCGCGGCGAGGTTGTCAGCAAGGAGAACGTATGCGCCGCCTTCTCCGAGGCCGTCAACGATTCCCTCACCGCGAAGGCCGTGCGCGCTGCACTGGACACCGGATGTGACACGATTGTCGTGGGCGGTGGATTCTCTGCGAATTCCCGACTGCGTGCCCTGCTGGCTGAGAGGGCCGAGGCGGCCGGCGTGCAGGTTCGCATGCCCCCTCTGCGCTTCTGCACGGACAACGGTGCTCAGATCGCGGCGATTGGCTCCGAGCTGGTCGCGGCCGGCCTGCCGCCGTCGGACTGGGACTTCTCCCCGGATTCGGGCATGGAGCTGACGACGACGTACCTGGCGCCGCGCGCCTGAGAGCGGCCCGCGGGCCTAGCGCAGGCCGTCCATGAAGCTCTGCGCGATCGAGCTCCACGAGGTGTAGAAGCCGCCCACCATGTTGGCGGCGATACCGATGAGGAGCGCCGCGCTTACCGTGGCCGCCCCGAGGGACGTCAGACGCGCCAGGTATCCGAGTCCTCGGAGCACGGGACGCGGTACAGAGGCGAAGAGACCCGAGCGTTGCGCGCGGTGACGCGCCCGGTGCGGATGGTCGTCGGCCTGTTCGCGCTCGTCGCCGTGACGGCGCAGCTGCCAGCGTGGCGCGACAGTCCACGCGACCACGAGCGAGACGAGCACGCCGGCGATCAGGAGACCCAGCGTCAGGTACCCGTTCGGGGCGGTCGGCCGGACCTCGTGCGTCACGGTCGTCACCGGGACGATGGAGGCGCTAGCGTCGGAGGACTGTGCGGTCGCCGCCGTCGAAGCGGCGCCGACGGCCCGGGAGACCCGGTCGGAGGACCCCCACCACGCCAGCATCGTCGGAATGTGCTCGCGCCACAGTGGTCCCGCGTGCCCGCCCGTCGGAGGCACGTCCGTGGTGACGCTGTCGGGTTCCTTGACGGCTGCCGCCATCTTGAGGGCGGTGTATGCGCCGCCAACGGCGTCGTCGCCGGCGGCCATCGCGTAGATGCGCATCCCGTCGGGAGTGCGATTTGCGAGCATGATCGACAGCGTGTTGTCGGCCAGGTACTGGTCGCCCTGGTTGGTCATCTGTCCCTCGATCTGCGTGTCATAACCGGACAGAGAGGCGGCGGCGCCGTAGGTCTCGGGCGTGCGCAGGGCCGTCCAGATCGCGCAGTAGGCGCCGGCGGAGAATCCGCCGATCAACCAGGCGTCGCGATTGGACGTCGTATTGGGGAAATTGTGCCGAATCATCTCGGGGACGTCGTGGGACACCCACGTGTAGACGGCGGGACGCCCCTCGATGTCGGCGCAGTCGTGGGCCTCCTCGTCGACGCTGAGGGAGGGGCCGACGATGATTGTTGGCGGGATGATCCCCGCGTCGATGGCGTTGTTGAGCGCTTCCTGAACCTGCGCGCCCTGCATCGTGCCGTCGGCCTCGCCCGGGTAGCCGTGGAGAAGCTCGATGACCGCGTAGGTCTTGCCGTCGGTAGGGGAGTAGTCGCGTGGGGTGATGACGAAGACGGGGAGAGTGATCCCGCTTGACGGGCCGGTCCAGGTGGTCTGGAGCATGCCGTCTTCGGTCTTTGTGAAGGTCGCGTCGAGTTCGGATACGGCGGCGGACTGCGCCTCGACGTCGGCCTCTCCACCGGACTGGGCGCTCGTTCCGACGACGGTTGAGAACACGAGTTTTGCCAGGTCCCCGCTGGTTTTTACGAGCCCGAGCGAGCGATTGAAGACGAGGGCCCCCGCGGACGCGATGAGGATTGTGGGAACGAGGAGGATGACCGTGCGCCCGAGCCACCGCCTCGCGCGTCCCGGGCAGCGCGACGGGGCCGAGCGCGCAAGCAGAGAAGCCCCAGCCAACAGAGACAGAATCGCCAGGACGGCGACTACCGCGAGGGTCTTGATCGAGGTCAGGGGGATGTTTCCCAGGGCGCTCATCGGTGCTCCTTTCCGCTCCCATCGGACGAGGCCGTGGCAGCGAGTGCGTCCGCAGCGGATGTGCTTTCCCGCGAGGCTGCTCGGGTCGATCGCAGGTCACCGACGCCTTTAGCGGCGAGCTTGGCGAGGCCTCCGGCGACGGAGGCGACGAGCGTGAGGGTCTGCGCGGGGGATACGTGGGGCACGTAGGCGTGCGAGATGGCCAGTCCGACGGTCGCAAGAGAGGCCGGATCCGGCACCGCCAGGTACAGGGACTGCGTGCGGGGCTTGAACTTACGCTTGAACGCGTGCAGCGAGGTGAAGCCGTAGAGTGGCTCCATGATGGCGGCCAGCGCGTCGGTGAGGGGGCCAAAGGCCGAGGTGTCATCGGCCGAGCGCGACAGGGGCGCACCCGACAGAGACAGGATCTCTAGCCCTTCTTCCTGCGCCGCCAGGGCTGCCTTGCCGATGAGGAACTCGATCGCGGGACGCCACCCGGTTGTACGCCGACGCATGACGTCCAGGGTCAGGCCGACGACTGTTCCGTCGCGGTAGATCGGCAGCCACGAGGTCACGGCGTGGATCGTCGACTCCTCGTCGATGGCGACCAGGATGCGCGTCTCGGGGACAGCGAGTTCGGGTACACCGCCGAGCGTAAAGCTCATCTCAGGTAGGGCCTTGTCATCGCTCCACGTATCGGAGATGACGGTGATCTGATCGCGCCAGCCTGCCGGGCACTCCTCCCAGGTGGTCCACACGGCCTCAACGCCCTCGCGGGTTGCGTGGTTCATGGCGGTGCGCACGTCCTGGTAGGCCTTGCCCTTGAAAGCGAGGTCGGGGAGGTCCAGCAGTGACTCTTCGGCAACCTGCATGATCGTCCAGCCCTCCTCTCGCGCGGCCTGCGCGAGCTCCTCGTGGACCGAGTAGAGCGCGGGGGTCAGGCCCGAGGTGGACGCGAAGGACGAGAACTGCGCGATCGCCTCGGAGGCCTTGCCCGGCTCGTACGCCAGGTCTGTGACCGTCAGAGCGACGCCGCCCGACCCGCGGTAGGCGACCCCGGCCTCGCCGGAAGGGGACACCCACACCTGGTTGCCCTCCCAGGTCTGCATCCACCCGAGGGTTCCTGCACCGTGGGTGCGCAGGAGCGGCGTGAGGCTCTCGAGCGGCGAGGACAGCGGGATACGAGGCCGGGCGAGCAGCGCGCTCAGGATGATGGCGAGGGTGCCGACCCAGGCGACGAGGGGGACCCACAGGACGGGTGCCTCGGCGAAGAGGGTCATCGGAACCAGGGACGGCTCGAAGATCGAGGCCGTCGCCGTGGGGAGCAGCGCGAGGGTGTAATCGTGGAGGATCTGCAGGGGAGTCGCATAGTCGGTGACGGTCACGTCGTCGCCGGAGTTGAGGGCCTCGAGGGGGACGAAGGAGTCGCTCGTGAGGAACCCGAGGATGAGGACCGCGCCCGCGCAGCCGACCATGAGGAGCAGCCAGCGCCGCAGCAGGGTCGAGGTCGTGGAGGGCTCCGCGTGAATCGTGAAGGAACGGCGCACCCACCACGTGATGACGCACAGGGCGGCGTTGAGGATCACCGGAACGAGGAGGAGCGAGGCCGTGGTGACGAGCTCGGGCCTGGCCATCCCGTTCTCGTCGGTGCCCTGGGTGAGTGCGACACCCGTCGCCGCGACCGTCGACAGACCGAGGACCAGCTGGAGGATGAGGGTGCCGAAGTAGGCGGCGCGCCTGCCCTTGCGCAGCCCGTAGGCGAAGATCAACTGAAGAGTGATGGGGGCCAGGCACAGCAGAGTTGTGATGACGCCGGTGCGCCCGTCGAGCCACCACGCGGGGCCCAGCGACCAGCGCATCTGCGCGAGCGGTCCCTCGGGGGCCGAAGAAATAACGGTCAGCGCTGCCGCACACGCCCAGCACAGGGCAGCGACGGAGGCGAGCTGACGTCCGATCGTGATGTCGTTTCCGGACCCGCTGCGCGCCCCGCGAACCCCCGCCAGCCGCGCGGCTACGATGCCCGCGAGGAGCGCCCACACGCGCGCATACGAGATCGCCGATCCGAGGATCGCCGCCGACAGGAGGAGGATTCCGATGAGGAGGAAATGGGCGCGCCAGCGCCAGTGAGAGGCCAGCGACTGCGCTGCGGCGCCCACGAGGGCGACGAGGATGAGGCTTGTGCCCCACAGGCTCCCCGCATCGATCGTCTGCCCCCACATGGTGAACACCTTGGTGAGCAGGGGAAGCGTCAGCCACGTGGCGGCGACGCCGACGACCTGGCCGGCAGCGGCTGCCGCCACCCACGCGCGCGTACCGAGGTGCCTCTCGGCGGCGCCTCCCGCAATGATCATCGTGGCGATGCCGAGCACGGCTGTGGCGATGAAATTGCCGGGAACCGCGCCGACGGAGGAGAGAATCGACCACCAGTGAGGGCGGGACGGGGTGGCCTCGAGGGCTGTGAATTGATTACGCCAGACCCAGTAGGTCGCCGACACGATCGTCAGGGCGACCGTAAGGACGGCGGTAGCAGGGCACCGCGACAGCCAGCGGACGGTGAGGTGGGCTAGTGAGGAGAGTAATAACCACACAGTCTGTAGGGTCACCCCGATGGGGGACGTGATCCTGACGAGCGTCGATGGTGCGCCGCCGGTATCGGGTGTCTGTGTTGCTTCCTGTACCACGGGCGAGTGTCCTCTCAGCGTCACTTTTCGAGCCACATCAAGGATACGTCGGCGTTCTGAGAGTCACCTGAATGCTGTCTGTGAGTGTGTGACGGTGACGACAGTGCCCCGCGCCGGTAAAGACGCGGGGCAACGGTTCGAAAGCGTCAGACGTTCAGGGTCGCGAATTCGGCGAGAGCCAGGGGGCGCCCCGCGCTCATCTCCGCGCGCATGAGGTCCACGACCGCGTCGAGGCCCTGGCCGGGGCGAGCGGCCGCCGCGACGGCGCGCTGGCGCTCGTAGGAGGCCCCGATCGTCAGGATCGTCTCCAGTCCGGCGAACTCGCGCGCGCAGTTCAGGTCGGCGGCCACGGGGGCCAGCTCTTCCTTCAAACGAGCGATGCCGTCGCGCGCGCTCTCGGTCGTGCCGTCGCGCGAGACGATAAGGGTTGCGTCCATGCCATATCGCGCCGAGCGCCACTTGTTTTCGGCAACGAACCAATCCGGCAGGGAGGGAAGCGGCTCACCCGCATCGTACAGGCGCGAGAAGTGCTCGACGAGGACGTGGGTGAAGGCTGCGAAGGTGCCGACCTCGGTCGCGTT
>JAHACW010000092.1 GCA_018375675.1 Actinomyces sp.
AGTAGTGTCCCGCATAGTGGTGTAACCGTGTGGTGGTCGGCTCGTTGCTTGTTATGGGTGCGGTCACCGTGTGATCCTTCGAGAAAGCTCTCTACTTCTGACTCGAAACATTTTGGAGGCACAACGATGACCGCTCCTCATATTATCGACCCTGCTGGCATGCTTGGCCAGGCGTTGTCCCAGGCATCCCCGGATTTGATGCGTTCCTTGCTCCAGCATGTCATTAACGCGTTGTTATCAGCGGACGCTGATGTGGTGTGCGGGGCCCAGTGGGGTCAACAAGATCCGCAGCGCCAGGCCCAGCGCAATGGGTATCGCCACCGGCCCCTGGACACCAGGGTCGGCACCATCGACGTGGCGATCCCCAAGCTGCGCTCAGGTACCTACTTTCCAGAGTGGTTGCTGCAACGCCGCAAACGCTCCGAAAGCGCCTTGATCACAGTGGTCGCTGACTGCTACCTAGCAGGAGTATCCACGCGCCGTATGGACAAGCTCGTCAAAACCCTGGGGATTACAGGACTGTCCAAGTCCCAGGTCTCACGCATGGCAACAGACCTGGACGAACACGTGGATCAGTTCCGCAACCGGCCCCTCCACGATGCCGGGCCTTTCACCTTCGTTGCCGCTGACGCGCTCACCATGAAAGTACGCGAAGGAGGACGCGTCGTCTCGTGCGCGGTCCTGGTTGCCACCGGAGTCAACAATGACGGACACCGCGAAGTGCTGGGGGTACGCGTATCTACCAGTGAAACCGCTCCAGCCTGGAAGGAGTTCTTCGCCGACCTGGTCGCCCGAGGCCTCACCGGCGTGCGCCTGGTCACCAGCGACGCCCATCTGGGCCTGGTTGAAGCCATCGCCGCCAACCTGCCCGGAGCCACCTGGCAACGATGCCGCACCCACTACGCCGCTAATCTCATGTCGGTCACCCCCAAAGCACTATGGCCCGCCGTCAAAGCGATGCTGCACTCGGTGTACGACCAGCCCGACGCGGCATCGGTCAACGCTCAATACGACCGGCTCTTGGACTACGTGCACGACAAGCTCCCCGCCGTGTGTGATCACCTCGATCAAGCCAGGGCAGACGTCCTCGCGTTCGCGTCCTTCCCCACCGGGGTGTGGACCCAGATCTGGTCCAACAACCCCAATGAACGCCTCAACCGCGAAATCCGCCGACGCACCGACACCGTGGGAATCTTCCCCAACCGCCAAGCAATCATCCGCCTGGTCGGAGCCGTCCTCGCCGAACAAAACGACGAATGGGCCGAAGGCCGACGCTACCTCAGCCTCGACATCCTCACCAGATCACGACTCACACCACAACCCACCCAACAGGAGGACACCCCACTCCAACTCAGCGCATAACCCACCCCGAAGGACACAAAACGATTACACCACTCCACAGGACTTGACC
>JAHACW010000059.1 GCA_018375675.1 Actinomyces sp.
CCGCCCGCGAGGCTAGGCGTCCTCACTTCGTTCGGCGCCGCGCCTCGAAGCCCGCCCGTGCCCTCCGGTCCCTCCGGCGCCCTCCACACCGGCGGCGCCGTGTTGCTGTGTGTGGCTGGGCGCGTCGGATTGAAGCCCGGCCAGGCCCTGCCGCCGCCCACCGGCACCGCGGCCTGGCCCTCCGGTCCCTCCGGCGCCCTCCACACCGGCGGCGCCTGGTCGCTGATGTGTTACTGGGTGAGTCGGCTCGAAGCCCGACCAGGCCCTGCCGCCGCCCACGGCCGCCGCAGCCTGGCCCTCCGGTCCCTCCGGCGCCCTCCACACCGGCGCCGCTGCGTTGCTCATGTGTGGCTGGGTGAGTCGGCTCGAAGCCCGACCAGGCCTCGCCACCACCCACGGCCGCCGCAGCCTGGCCCTCCGGTCCCTCCGGCGCCCTCCAATCGGGCGGGGCTTGGGGCTATTGCTTGGCAATTTCGCATGCAATTCCCCTGGGGCTGCTTTAGATTTTGAATTGTGATCGTTGGTATTTCAACGTTTCTGGTTGTTCTTGAAAGTTCGCATCATCGAATTGCATGCGAGTTTTCTGAGGAGTGGGCACATAGGTACCTGCTGGTGTCGCAGTCGGAGCCCGCAAACCGGCCACGCGGTTGTCGGATACCGGCGTCGCCTTTGCTAGCCCATGCCAATCCTCATCTGAAACCGCCATCGCCTTTGCTCGCGCAGGCCGAGCCCCAATTGAAACCGACATCGCCTTTGCGGGTGAGAAATGGGTGTTTTGGGTGCGTTTTTCGGTTGCAGAGGTGATGGCGGTTTCAATGGTTGCTGTTCAGGGGCGAGCATTGGTGATGGCGGTTTCATGCTGGCCTGCATCAGTGGCTGCAGAGGTGTCAATGGTTGCATCGTCGCCACGTGGCTGTGTCCTGTGCGCGAAAAAGTTCGCCCTGCGTGCTCAAAATGGCCCGAAATAGGCGTTTTATGGCGCGCTGGGCGAACTTTTCGCGGTTGGGTATGAGGGGGCCTGTTGTCGGGCGAAGTTTTTCGCGGGCCCAGCAGTCGAGGGGGCTGCTGGGCCCGTGCGTGGCGCCTAGATGGAGGTTGCGTCCCTCCCCTAGATCTAGGGTGTACCTCCCGTCGTGGTTGCCCGTGGGAGCCTCAGGTAGGAGACCCGCGATCGCCTTTCCGCAGGATTCCAGCCATTTCGCTGAAAACGCCACTCACCCCTATATCTAGGGACGCTTAGTCGCCAACGACCCCTAGATGTGCGGGTGCGACACGCCCAAGCCTGTCGCCAAATTGTGTGACGCTCGACATGTTTCAGGTGGTTGGCAGGTGGTTATGCACAGGGTGGTGATGTGCTCGTCCACAGGGTGCACAGGTGTGTGCGGGGGTGTTGAGGGCCCCTAGATGTGCCCGTAGGTTAGTCGCAAACCCCAGTGTTTGTGCGCATCTTCGCGCACCTGTGATGAGGGGTCGACAAACCGCAAAGAAGCCTCTGAGATCCTGACCGCTCGCTCCATCCACAGGCCTCTCCTGCCTCGTCCACAGTTGGGGCGGCGCACACAACATCTAGGGGTCGCTTGCGTGGGCGGCCACGAGGTGTAGTGTTGTCGTGTTCGCGGCGAACGAGCCGCCAGAAAGACAACACAGGATGCCAACGTCCGGCCTCGAGCCGCAAGGAGACACGAACATGTCGATCACCGTCTACTCCAAGCCCCGCTGCCCCCAGTGCGACGCGACCTACCGCGCCCTCGACAAGCAGGGCGTCTCCTACGAGAAGATCGACGTCACCCAGGACGCGGAATCCCTCGCCTTCATTAAGGGCCTCGGCTACCAGCAGGCCCCCGTCGTCGTGGCCGGCGAGGACCACTGGTCCGGCTTCCGCCCCGACCGCATCAAGGCCGTCGCCGCCGCAGCCGCCCCCCTGGCGCTGCAGGCCTGAGTCGCGCCGATAAGTCCCGGCCGCGAGGCCGGGGCTTTCGCATATCCGGGCAGGTACGAGGCCGGGGCGCACACCTCGGAAAGGGCGCGTCGATCATCCCACATGGGACACGCGTGCGAGGCAACCTCACCCGGGCCTCGGGGGTGAGACACTAGAGATTCAGCATCCCGCCAAGCAGGAAGGGTCATCATGGGCAGCGTCGTCTACTTCTCGTCGGCGACGGGCAACACCCGCCGTTTCGTCGAAAAACTCGGCCTCCCGGCGGCGCGAATCCCGTTGCTCCCCAAGGATGAACCTCTGCGCGTGACCGAGGAGTACGTGCTCATCGTGCCCACCTACGGCGGCGGCAATCTCAAGGGAGCGGTGCCCAAACAGGTCATCAAGTTCCTCAATGACCCCGACAATCGTGCCCTGTGTAGGGGCGTCATCTCGTCGGGAAACACCAACTTCGGCAAGGCCTACTGCATCGCGGGCGACATCATCGCGGCCAAGCTGGGGGTCCCCCACATGTATAAGTTCGAGCTCCTCGGCACGCCCGAGGACGTCTCCAGAGTTCGCGAAGGACTGGAACAGTTTTGGCAGAAAACTACACCGACACAGGCGTAGAGGAAGCTCCCTCACCGGAGCTGGACTACCACGCGCTGAACGCGCAGCTTAACCTGTACGACGCGAACGGACACATCCAGTTCGACGCGGACCGTGCGGCGGCTCGCCAGTACTTCCTCCAGCACGTCAACCAGAACACGGTGTTCTTCCACGACCTGGAAGAGAAGCTGAAGTACCTGGTGGACGAGGGCTACTACGAGAAGCACGTCCTGGACCAGTACGATTTCGCGGATATCAAGGAGCTGTACAAGCAGGCCTACGCCCACAAGTTCCGCTTCCCGACGTTCCTGGGCGCGTTCAAGTACTACACGTCGTACACGCTCAAGACCTTCGACGGTAAGCGCTACCTGGAGCGCTTCGAGGATCGTGTCGCCATGGTGTCCCTGTACCTGGCGCGCGGCGATATCGAGCTGGCTCGTAGCTTCGTCGATGAGATCATGACGGGCCGCTTCCAGCCGGCCACCCCGACCTTCCTCAACGCCGGCAAGGCGGCGCGCGGCGAGCTGGTCTCCTGCTTCCTGCTGCGCATCGAGGACAACATGGAGTCGATCGCGCGCGGCATCAACTCTGCGCTGCAGCTGTCCAAGCGCGGCGGCGGCGTCGCCCTGCAGCTGACGAACCTGCGCGAGTCGGGCGCCCCCATTAAGAAGATTCAGAACCAGTCCAGCGGCGTCGTGCCCGTCATGAAGCTGCTCGAGGACTCCTTCTCCTACGCGAACCAGCTGGGCGCGCGTCAGGGCGCGGGTGCCGTGTATCTGCACGCGCACCACCCGGACATCATGCAGTTCCTGGACACTAAGCGCGAGAACGCGGACGAGAAGATCCGCATCAAGACGCTGTCCCTGGGCGTCGTCATCCCGGACATCACGTTCGAGCTGGCCCGCAAGAACGAGGACATGTACCTGTTCAGCCCCTACGACGTGGAGCGCGTGTACGGCGTGCCCTTCTCCGAGATTTCGGTGACGGAGAAGTACCACGAGATGGTGGACGACGGTCGCATCCACAAGCGTAAGATCAACGCGCGTCGCTTCTTCCAGACGATCGCGGAGATCCAGTTTGAGTCCGGCTACCCCTACATCGTCTTCGAGGACACGGTGAACAAGGCGAACCCGATCAAGGGTCGCATCACCATGTCGAACCTGTGCTCGGAGATCCTGCAGGTGTCCGAGGCCTCGACCTACAAGGATGACCTGTCCTACGACCACGTCGGCAAGGACATCTCCTGCAACCTGGGCTCGCTCAACATCGCGAAGACCATGGATTCCCCGGACTTCTCGAAGTCGATCGAGATGGCGATCCGCGGCCTGACGGCCGTCTCGGACCTGTCGGATATCGGCTCGGTCCCGTCGATCGCCCGCGGCAACGCGATGAGCCACGCGATCGGCCTGGGTCAGATGAACCTGCACGGTTACCTGGCGCGCGAGCACGTGCACTACGGTTCCGAGGAGGCCCTCGACTTCACGAACATGTACTTCATGACGGTCCTGTTCGAGGCCATTAAGGCCTCGTGCAAGATCGCGCGCGAGCGCGGCGAGACCTTCGAGGGCTTCGAGGAGTCGAAGTACGCGTCGGGCGAGTTCTTCCGCAAGTACATTGACGAGGAGTGGGCTCCCACCACGGATAAGTGCCGTGAACTGCTCGCTGCCTCGTCGATCAAGGTCCCGACCCAGGCGGACTGGGAGGCCCTGGCGGCCGACGTCGCCAAGTACGGCATGTACAACCAGAACCTGCAGGCCGTGCCTCCGACGGGTTCCATCTCGTACATCAACAACTCGACGTCGTCGATCCACCCGATCGTGTCCCGCGTGGAGATCCGCAAGGAAGGCAAGATCGGTCGCGTCTACTACCCGGCGCCCTACATGTCGAACGAGAACCTGGAGTACTACCAGGACGCGTACGAGATCGGCCCGGAGAAGATCATCGACACCTACGCGGTGGCCACCCAGCACGTGGATCAGGGCCTGTCGCTCACGCTGTTCTACCCGGACACGGTGACGACGCGCGACCTGAACAAGTCCTACATCTACGCGTGGAAGAAGGGCATTAAGACCCTGTACTACATGCGCCTGCGCCAGATGGCCCTGGAGGGCACGGAGGTCGAGGGCTGCGTGTCCTGCATGCTGTGACGTGACGCCCGTTTGTCGGGTGGTGCGGGGGTCGGGAAACCGGCCCCCGCACCTTTTGATGTGGGACGAGGCCGGGGCGGGCCGGGGTGCGCCGGCGTGAGGTTGGGGCGGGCTGCGTCGGGTTGTGGTGAGTGGTGAGAAGGGACAATGAGGTGGAGTTTCCGTGTTGCAGAGGTTGCTCGTATGATGTGGGAGGATAAGATCCCACATTCTGACCGGAGCTATTGATGAGCGACCCCTCCAATCCCTACGGACCGGGCGGCGAAACCCCCTACGGCAGCCAGCCAGCGTACGGCACTCAGGCCTCGTACGGCGCCCAGCCCGCCTACGGGCAGGCACCTGTGGTGCAGCAACCCGCATACGGTACCCAACCCGTATACGGCGCCCAGGCCTCGTACGGTGCGGGCGCTTCCTACGGGCAGCCGATGTACGGCCAGGTCGTGTACGCCCTGAACCCCGCCGTCGCGCGCGTACGTTCGAACGCGTCCATGGTGCGCATCATGTCTTTCATTAGCTTTGTGACCCTGGGACCGATCCTGTCCTTCGGTGCGTGGTTCTGGAGCATGAGCCTCCTCAGCGAGGCCGAGAGCCTGGGTGCCCCCGAGGACGTGCTGAGGGACGTGCGCAGTGCGCGAACGACGGCTCTCGTCTGCGGAATTGTCGGAATCGTGCTGTTAGGTCTTCTGATCGCCGCGCCCTTCCTCCTTGTCTGGCTCGTGGAATCTACGAAGTGATTGGTTGTTGAAATGAGTGATGAACAGATGCCCTCGCGGGCAATTCCCGCCGGCTGGGACTGGCCGCAGAACAGCGACGGACCTGTCGCACCCCAGGCGGGAGCTCCCGCCTCGTCGTGGTCGAACGCTCCCGCCGCACCGCAGGCCCCTGCCCCTGCACAGTTTGCGCCCCCGGCGGGCGCACCCGTGAACGTCGCGCCCGCCGGGCAGCAGTCGCCCTACGCTCCCGGGCACAGCGGGGTCACGGCCGCCAGCGCGGCACCGGCGTACGGCACCCCTGCTGCGTATCCCCAGCAGGGCGCACCCGCCCAGCCGATGCCGTCCTATGGCCAGCCGAGCGCCTACCAGGCGCAGCCTGCGCCCGTCGCCCAGCCGATGCAGCAGGCCGCCGCCCCGCAGTACGGCGTGAATCAGCAGGCCGCGTACGCGAGCCAGCCCGCGCAGGCGTCCCCCGACGCGATCCGGCAACTGGCTATCACTCGGCTCAAGTCCAGCGCGACCTTCGCCATCTGGATGGCCTTTCTCGGGTTCATTGCAGCGCCCGTCATTTTCCTCCTGGGTGATTGCGTGCATGCGCAGCGTCTGTGCAGCCGAGCCCAGGCGATCAACGCTCCCGAAGACGTCATGAAGCGGGTGAAGCTCGCGCGCGGCATCTCCGCCGGCCTGCTCCTCCTGCAGGTGAGCCTGATCATCTTGCTGATTGTCTCGGAGAACATGCGTTAACGATCCAGTGGCGACCACTGTGTTCGTGGTAACTAAAGGCCGAATTGTTTATTTTTTAGTCCCGCGTCGGCTACGATGGCAGGCGTATCCAATCGACACAACCCATTTGGAGTCACTCATGAGCGATCCCGTCAACGGCTACCCTGCCGCCGGCCAGCCGCAGCAGGCATACGGCCAGCCCGCCTACGCCCTCAACCCCGAGATTGAGAAGCTCCGTTCGAACGCTTCGACGGCCCGCATGCTCTCTTTCGTGAGCTTCCTGATCGGCGGCCTCCTGCTCGCAGGCGGCATGTGGTTCTGGACCAACAAGATGGCCGAGGAAGCCAAGATCCTGGGCGCCCCGATGGACATCACGGCCGATGTGGAGAGCGCCCGCTCGGCTGCGAAGATCTGCTCGATCATCCACATCGCGGTCGTCGCTGCGGTTTTCCTGTTCTTCATCGTGGCGGCGGTCATCGGCGGAATTGCGGCCGCCAACAGCTGACGCATCGTGACGTGTGGGGCCCGAGGAAACGGCGAGTTTCCTCGGGCCCCAACGCATAGCGGCTGACAGCCGCTGCTACGATAGCCCCCATCGTCATCCGCACGGAACTATCTGGAGTGCACCATGAGCGATCCGGCTTACCCCTACGGGGCCAATCCTACGAGTGCGCAGGATCCCTACACGCAGCAGACGCCGTATGGCCTGGCTGCATCCGCGCCGTACGGCCAGCCCGAGGCAGCGTACGGCCAGCAGCCTGCCTACGGCATGCCCAATGGGACGGCGTACAGTCAGCCCACGCCGGCCTATGCGCAGCCGTACTATGCGACTTCACACCTCGTTGCATACGCGGAACTGCGTTCCCAAGCGCATCTCGCCATGATCTTGGCTGGCATTAGCTTCCTGATTGCCTATCTGTTCCTCTCGATCCCCGCGGTGGTGTTGTCGTTCATGCAGCGCAGGAAGGCGAAGCGCCTGAATGCCCCGCAGGACATCATGTCGCTGACGAATACTGCGGTGGTCGTCACGTCCATATGCGCGTCACTCCAGCTGCTCGTGCCTCTTGCCCTTCTCCTCGTCTTTTTCCTCAGTGATCGATAAGTCGTGTGCTGATACCACCTCGCCACCCGTGAGAGTCGCGCGACAGCGCTGACTCCTCACACCCCGGAGCCTGTAGGAACGGTGATGCCGTTTCCGCAGGCTCCGCCTGTATTCTTGAGAGTATGACTCCCCGATACGAAGCACCCTCGCGCGCCATCTCCGGAACCGACGCAGACCTCCTCGACCAGCTGCGATACGCGGACGGACGCCCCTACGGCTTCTACAAGAACGCCCTCGGTGCCTGGGATTACGGGGACTTCACCCTCGCGATCGATCACGTGCAGGCCGATCCCTACGCCCCGCCCTCGTCCCTGCGCGCCTGGTCGACGCCCGAGGCCATGGGACTGCCCGAGGCTGCCCTGGCCTCGTCCGACGCGCGCCTGGCGGCCGCCGACTTCATCGCACGCTCCTTCGACGAGGCCATCCGCGCCCGCGACACCCGCGACGTGTCCATCGCCCGCGCCGGCGCCCTCATCCTCCAGCGCTCCTACGCGACCGTCCTGCCCGACCGCGTCGAAGTCCGCTTCCAGGTCAAGCTCCCCGCGCGCGGACGCACGATCCTCGGCAAGAGCGCCGCCCGCCTCTTCGACGTGGACGTGCCCAACATCGTCATGGACTGCTTCGACTTCGTCTCCGAGGACCCGGCCACCACCCGCAAGCGCTCCCGCCTCCTCGGCCACGTCGCCGCCTACGAGGACTACCGCGCCCTCCAGGGGATCCTCGAAGAACGCGGATGGGTATCCTTCGTCGCTGACGAAGCCCTGTTGGCGCGGCGCTCCGGCGTGTCCGAGACGCCCCTGACCGGTGACGGCGTCGTCGCCTTCGGCGCCCCCGAGTCCCTGCGCGCCACCGTCACCCTGCCGCACGCCGGCGAGGTGTCCGGCATGGCGATCCCCCCGGGCCTGACCCTCATCGTGGGCGGCGGCTACCACGGCAAGTCCACGCTCCTCGAGGCCATCGCCCAGGGCGTGTACGCGCACATCCCCGGCGACGGCCGCGAGCTCGTCGCCACCGACCCCACCGCTACGAAGGTGCGCGCCGCCGACGGGCGGGCCGTCACCGGCGTCGACATCTCGCCGTTCATCACCCACCTGCCCGGCGGCGCCGACACCACGTCCTTCTCCACCGAGAACGCGTCCGGCTCCACCTCGCAGGCCGCCTCCATCATCGAATCCCTCGAGCTGGGCGCGCGCACCCTCCTCATCGACGAAGACACCTCCGCGACCAACCTCCTCATCCGCGACACGCGCATGCGCGACCTCGTCGCCGCCGAGAAGGAACCCATCACGCCCCTCGTCGACCGCGTTACTTCCCTCACCGAGGCCGGCGTCTCCCTCATCATGGTCGTCGGCGGCTCCGGCGCATTCCTCGACGCCGCCGACCGGGTCCTCATGATGGACAACTACCGCTGCCTCGACGTCACCTCCCGCGCACGCGAGGTCGTGGCCGACCTGCCGCGCCCCCGCACCGACGCCCCCACCAGCTGGGAGGCGGCGCCCCGCGTGCCCGCTGCAAAGGCCCGCGTGGACCGCCCGCGCACCAAGGCCTCGGGCACGTCTGTGCTGACGATCGACCGTTCGACCGTCGACATTTCTGACGTCGCTGCAGTCGTCGACCCCGGGCAGGCCGAGGCCATCGCCTGGTGCGTGCGCGGCGTCCTCGAGGAGATGGCCGGCAAGCAGTCGATGCCCGACCTCATGGCCAAGCTTGGACGGCGCCTCGCCTCCGAAGGCCTGGACGCCGTCTGCAAGTTTGGCGCCCGCTCCTACCCGGCGTTCCTGGCGCGCCCGCGCCTCATCGATGTGGGTGCCGCCATCAACCGCTACCGTGGCCTGTCCTTGCGCGAGCCGCGCGGCGAGGTCTCCGAGTCGTAGCCGTTGTCGGGTGCCACGGGCGTTCCGTGCGCCGGAGGGCCCGGCCGCTGTGTGTGCCGCTGGGCGGCGGCCCGCCCGCTCGCCGTCCGCGCCGCGAGCCTTCGGCTCGGCGCGTCGCCTCGAAGCCCGGCCAGGCCCCGCCGCCGCCCACCGGCACCGCGGCAGATCCCTCCGGCGCCCTTCACACCTGTGGGGCTGGGTGTGCTGACGTGTGGCTCGGCGCGTGTTGTTACAAACGTCGTCAATCCAAGGTGTTTTTCGTGTGGATTTCTGCCCCGTTGTTACAAACGTCGTCAATCCATCGGCTTTTTCGGTAAAAATGCTGGTTTTTGGGCTCAGATTGACGACGTTTGTCACAGAGGTCCTCGCGAGGCGATTTAAATCGTGTTGGTTTGACGACGTTTGTAACGTCGGCCGCCCACTGGTCGCCCGGCCAGGCCCCGCCACCGGCCACGGGTATCGCATATGGGTCCTGTAGACCAGGCGGCCCGCTCTCCTGAAACCGGTGTCGCCTTTGCTCGCTTGTATCCGTCTGGGATTGAAACCGTCGTCGCCTTTGCGGGCGCCGGCCGAGCCTTGACTGAAACCGTCGTCGCCTTTGCGGGTGCGAAATGGGTGTTTTTGGTGCAGTTTTCGGGCGCAGAGGTGATGCCGGTTTCAAAGCTTCCTTGTTGGGGGTGAGCAGTGGTGTTGTTGGTTTCAATGCCGCCATGTTGTTGCGCCTTGTGCGCGAAAAGTTCGCCCTGCGTGGCCTGATGGTGGGTGTGAGCGCGAAAAAGTTCGCCCTGCACGCTCAAAACACCCAAAATTCGGCGTTTTTGCGCTTGCTGGGCGAGTTTTTTCGTGCCAACCGGTACTGCGCCGGTCTTGGATGCAGCGCGGCGCACTTCAGGCTGGCTGCGGTGGGGGGTTTTGCAGCATTAGAAGCTTTGCCTCGGCGTGTCGTCGGCGTGTCGGGGTCCTAATGATGCAATTCCCCCGTGGGGTGACTCCGGGCAGATTCGAAAGCCGGGCTGTATGTTGTGCGCCATCAATTTCGCATGCAATTCCCCTGCGACTCTTTCAAGATTTGAATTGGCATCGTTGGAATTGCAACGATTCTGGCTGTTATTGAAATTTCATGTAATCGAATTACGTGCGAATTTTGGAGACGGGCCCCGAGACGCAGCGCGGGGCAATCCCCGAAGCGACCCCGGGTGGTCTCGGGGATGAATCAGGGGAAACCTCCGTAGCGGTGACGCGCACCGCAGGCGCACGATGGATGCATGAACACGAACACAACAATCGCGCAGGCCCCCGCGGCCGCACCGGCCCAGGCCTCGTCCATCGTCCGACTCCAGGGCGTCTCCAAGATCTACGGAAGCGGCGACGCGCAGGTGCGCGCCCTCGACGACGTGAGCGTCGGCTTCGGCGCCGGCGAATTCACCGCCATCATGGGCCCCTCCGGCTCCGGCAAGTCCACGATGATGCACATCCTCGCCGGCCTCGATGCCCCCACCTCCGGGCACGTCTTCGTCGAAGACACCGACATCACCACCCTCAAAGACACCGCGCTGACCAAGCTGCGCCGAGACCGTATCGGCTTCGTTTTCCAGTCCTTCAACCTGGTGCCCACCCTGGACGCCCGCGCCAACATCCTCCTGCCGATGCGCCTGGCCGGGGCCACCCCCGAAAAGGGATGGTTCGACCTCATCGTCACCTCCCTGGGCATCGCGGATCGACTGAGTCACCGCCCCTCCGAGATGTCCGGCGGCCAGCAGCAGCGCGTCGCCGTCGCCCGCGCCCTCATGAGCCGCCCCGCCGTCATCGTCGCGGACGAGCCCACCGGCAACCTTGACTCGCACTCGACCACCGAGGTCATGGACCTGCTGCGCCGCGCCGTCGACGAACTCGGCCAGAGCGTCATCATGGTCACCCACGACACCGCGACCGCCGCCTACGCGGACCGCGTCCTCGTGTGCCGCGACGGACGCATCGTTTCCGACCTGCGCGACGTCACCGCCGACTCCCTGACCGCGGCACTGCGCTGAACGCACGCCCACTCCCCAAGGCTCACCTCATGTCTGCAACAAACTCCCTCCTAAGCGCCAACCTGCGCTCCCACGGCCGCCGCTACATCTCCACCGGCCTGGCCGTCGCCATCTCCACGGCCTTCATCGTCATCACCCTCATCGTCATGACAGCGATGACCTCGGGCCTGACCTCCAGCGTCTACCAGCAGTACCGCGGCGGCACGATCGTCGTCTCCCAAGACAAGGACGCGCCCGAGGGCGCCATCGAAAGCGCCGAAAAAGCCCTGGCAGCAACCAGCGGCGTCACCGCCATCAAGCACATGGCCCAGTGGCCCGCCGACGCCCAAACCGACGCGACGCGCGCCGGCCTCTACGTGTCGCCGCTGGCCCCCAAGCCCTTCGCCGACCTCGACCTGAGCGCCGGAACCGCCCCGACTGCCGACGACCAAATCGCCATCCCCGAGCACACGGCCTTGACCCTCTCTCTGAAGGTCGGCGACACCGTCCGCGTGCGCGCCGGATTCACCGAGGGCGACTACCGCACCCTCACCATCGTTGGAACCACCCGCTCGAACACGATCAGTATGGGCATCCCCGCCTCTTACGTGACCGACGGCGGCTTCTCCTCGATCTTCGGAACGACCGCCTCCGGGCAGTTCATCGTCGCGACTTCCGGAGCCGATGCGGACAGCAACGCAAACCCTCCCAGCGCCACCCAGGACGAGTGGGTGGCAACGGCAAACTCCGCGCTCAGCGGCATCTCGGGCGTGACTGTGACCAGCGTGCACAAGGCAATCCAGGACGACCTCAACCAGGCGCGCCTGGGAGCGTCCGTGACGATGGGAATCATGCTGATCTTCCCGGCGATCGCGGCGCTCGTGGCCTCTATCGTCGTCTCCTCGACATTCCGAGTGGTGCTCATGCAGCGCACCCGCGAACTGGCGCTGCTGCGCACGCTGGGAGCGACCAGGCGACAGGTCCGCTCGCTCGTGACTCGCGAGGCCCTCGCGATCGGAGCGATCTCGTCCGCGATTGGCGTCGCTCTCGGCTGGCTGATTGGCGCGCTCGCGGAGGCGGGCACCGGCCTGGCCTCTAGCGTCGTCGCAGCGCTGGCGGGGGCCTCCGTCTGGCAGCTCGCGCTCACGTGGCTCGGTGCCACCCTGTTCACGACCCTGGTCGGCGTCTTCCCGGCCCGCGCCGCCTCCCGCGTCGCACCCGTCGCCGCCCTCGCCCCTGTGAACGAGGCCGGGGCCGCCGCCCGCAAGAAGCACACCGTCCGCTTTATCATCGGTGCGCTCATCGCGGTGGCCGGGTGTGCTTCGGTGGCCTTCGCATGGCGCTCGGATAGCGGCGGCACGAAATTCCTCGGGGCATTCGGCGGGTCGCTCCTGGCGCTCCTCGGCGCGCTGCTCGTCGCCTCGGTGCTGCTGCCGGCCCTCACCCGCGCGTTTGGCTCGGTCTTCCCGGGCACCCTGTCCGCCATGGCCCGCGAGAACACGATGCGCAACCCCGGACGCACCTCCGCGACCGGCACCGCGATCATCATCGGTGTGACCCTCGTCGTCACCATTATCGTCGGTGCCGCTTCCGTGCGCACCACGCTGACTAACGCCGTGAACGACGCTCGCCCCTTCGACCTCATGGCCACCTCAACGAGCGGAGCGCTCACCGACGACCAGCAGGCCGCCATCGCGGCCACCGATGGCGTCGCCGCCACCGTCGCCCAGTACGCCGCCCCCGGCACCCTGACGACCACCTCGGGCGCGCCCGCCTACGCTCCCGGTGAGGGAACCGGGTCGGAGGACGAGGCCCAGGCCTCGTCGGTCATGATCACCGGAGAACCCGACTACACGGGCGTCACCCACTCGACCGTCACCCAGCTGGGCGATAACCAGGTGCGCGTCGGCGACGAGGCCCTGGCCGGGCAGACGCTGCGCCTGTGCGCCGACACGTGCGTGGACCTGAGCGCCACCTACGACAAGAACGGCAGCGTTGGGCAGGCCCAGGTCTCCGAGAAGACCCTGCGATCCATCGCGAGCTCTCTTGAGCGTCAGGCGATCATCATCAAGATGGCCGACGGGGCCGATGCCGAGACCGTCCAGGCCGCGCTGCTCAAGGACTCGCACCTGAGCGTCAACGGCTCCGCGCTGGAGCGCCAGATGTACACGAAGATCATCGACCGGCTGATGCTCGTCCTCGTCGGACTGCTCGGCGTGTCCGTCCTCGTGTCCCTGGTGGGCGTGGCCAACACGCTGTCGCTGTCGGTCGCCGAACGCACCCGCGAGAACGGCCTGCTGCGGGCCCTCGGCCTGACGCGACGCCAGATGAAGAGCCTCCTCGCCCTCGAGGCGCTGTTCCTGTCGATGACCGGTGCGCTGATCGGCGTGGGCATGGGCGTCGCCTTCGGGTGGGTCGGCGTCATGAGCCTGCCGATTGACGGGGCCACTCCCGTGCTGAGCGTGCCGTGGCTGCAGCTGGTCGGCGTGTGCGTCGTGGCCATCCTGTCCGCGCTGATCGCGTCCTGGCTGCCCGGCCGCCGGGCCGCCAAGGTCAGCCCGTCGGAGGCGCTGGCGACGGAGTGATTGCTGGTTGAATCACTGGTGTTGACGGGTGGGGTGCCGGAAGGTGCCCCACCCGTTGTTATCGGTCCCCGCTTGCCCGACCGTTGGCATGTGGGGCCGTGCTGCTTGTGGTCCCACGGGTGTTTCGGGCGCCGGAGGGCCCGGCCGCTGTGTGTGCCGGTGGGCGGCGGCCCGCCCGCGAGTCGTCCGCGCTGCGAGCTTCGCTCGGCGCGTCGCCTCGAAGCCCGGCCAGGCCCCGCCGCCGCCCACCGGCACCGCGGCAGATCCCTCCGGCGCCCTTCGCACCTGTGGGGCCTGATCGCTGATCGGCGCGTCGCCTCGAAGCCCGGCCAGGCCCCGCCACCGCCCACGGGCACCGCAGCCAGGCCCTCCTACCCCTCCGGCGCCCTCCACACCAGTGGTGCCTGGTCGTTGATGTTGCTCGGTGCGTTGGGTTGTTGTTTGGCTAGGTCCTGCTGCTTGCTGTGGGCGTCATGGGGGTCTCGCGTGTTGAGTTTTTGGGGTGCTTTGGTGTGTGTTGTTACGAACGTCGTCAATTCAAGGTGTTTTTCGTGTGGATTTCTGCCCCGTTGTTACGAACGTCGTCAATCCGAGGGCTTTTTCGCTGATAATGGTGGTTTTTTGGCTTAGATTGACGACGTTTGTCACAG
>JAHACW010000003.1 GCA_018375675.1 Actinomyces sp.
CGGGAGGGGGTAGCCGAGCAGGTGGGCGACCATGGGGCTGAAAATAACGACGGGAATGGACAGAATCAGTGACCACCAGAAGCGTTCCCGAAACATTGCGGTGCTGTGCCCGGCGTGTTCGCCGTGACCATGAACCTGGTGGTCTTCGTCCAGGACAGAGTGCGGGTGACCGTGGTGCATCGCCTGGCCGTGGGTGTCGGCGTCTGCGTGGTGTTCGTGGCTGGCATGATCCGGGTGGTGGGTGTGGTAGCCGTGTTCGTTGCTCATGGAAGTGAGGATACCCCTAGGGGGTATGGGTGTCAAGGGGGTGTCGTCAACGAGCGCTGTGGGGGTGGCGACACGCATCCCCCAATGCGGCGCGCCCAGCCCCGGCCCGCCGTAGGGTGGAGGCAGCACACAGGTAAGGAGGGGATATGAAGCGACGCCCGCGTCGGCGCTACCGCGCGATCCGCCGCGTCCCCCAGGCCTACCCCGGTTTCTACCTGCGCCTCAAAGTCGCACCCATCGTCCCCGCCCTCGCGGCCACGGTCGCCGTCGGTGCGCTCGCCGACATCTCCGCCATGCCGCAGGATGTGCGCGCCCGCGCGCGCTCCCTCTCCGACGACATGGGAACCGCGATCAGCGAACAATCGCAGCGCATCTTCTTCGATACCCCCGGCCTCGACACCCTCCTCATCCGCTCCCTCTCGCACGTCGCGCGGCGCACCGCGACCGTGGGGCGCGCCTGGGCGCGAGCGGTCGTCGCCGTCGGCGCGGACAAGGACGGGCGCATGGCCCGTATGCTGCCCCTTATCCCCAGGCGCGGATACGACGCCCTCATGACCGGCATGCTGACGATCGGCACGGCAGTGGGCGCCCTGCGCGGCGGCGAAGTCCACGTCGCACTCCTGCGCGACTCCGACGCAGACCCCGCGTTCCAGGACCCGCTGCCCGGCCACCCCGAGGCCCAGATCCGCCGCGTCGATGCACCTGCGCGGCTCTCCGACATGTGCGCCGACATCGATGAGCTCTACTGGTCGCGCACGATCGGACCGGCCGTCAAGATCACTCGCGTCGGCGACGGCGAGGCCCGCCGCTGGCTCCTGAGTCTGGTCGGCACCGAGTCCATGACGTGGCGCTCCACGAACAATCCGGCCGACGCCGAGACGAACATCCGACTCATGCTCGGCCTGGAAAGCGCGATGAGCGTCGGCGTCGTGCGCGCCCTCCACGCCGCGATGGAACGCGACGGCGTGCCCACCGAGCGGTGGCCGCGCGAGCCCGTCCTTATCTGCGGCCACTCCCAGGGCGGGATCGTCGCCGCCGCCCTCGCCTCCGTCCCGCCGCACGAGGCCGGGGTCAACGTCGCCGGCATCCTGTCCACGGGTGGCCCGAACCGGCGCATTCGCGTGCGCCCCGACGTGGTGACCGTCGCCGTCTACCACGATCAGGACGTCATGCCGAGCCTCGACGGCTCGCCCGACCGCGCCCCCGACCGGCGCGTCACCGTCGGACGAAGCCTCGTGAGGCCTCGTACCCGCCCCCTCTACTACGCGCACTCCTCCTCGACATACACGGAGACCGTGCGCCTCCTCGAGCGCAAGGTGCGCGTGACCCCGTGGGGGCGGCTGGCCTCGGCGATGGCGGCCCTGCAGGATTTCCTGCCCGCGCCGGACGAGCCCACGCGCGTCATGCACTACGAGATCTGGCAGGACATCCTGACCCCGACCGCCGAGAGCACGTGGGACACGGTCGCCGCACTCGAACGCGGCGGCTCCTACGAACCCGCCACCTACCCGATCGACTACGCGGTCACGGCCCCCCGCCTGCCCCGCGTCGCCCGAGCCCGGCGCCGCGCGGCCCTCCCGGCGCGCATCGCTTCCGCCCTCTCCTCCCTGAGAAAGGACAGGTCATGACCGACCCCAACGCCCCCCTGCGCGAGGTGCGCCGATGGATGCGCGTCTCGACCCCCGTCAACAAGGCCGCCTCCTCCGGCCTGCGCGGGCGGCTCCCGCAGATCGCCGGGCCGCTCATGATTGGCGCGCTCGGCGTGGGTGCCCTGGGCGCGGGCATCGCGTGGCGCGCCCTGTCCTCGACGAGGGGCACCGGGCGCACGCAGCGCTTCGTGGACCTGGCGACCGCGGCACTCGACTCCGGCTTCCCTGCGCGTGTGCCCGAGACCGATGCGGATGAGGCCCGTGCGCCGCGCCGCGTCGTCCACGTCGAGGTTGGCGAGGGCTTCGGGCGCCCCTCCCTCGTGTCCATCGACGTGGTCGTAGCCTCCTCCGATTTTCTGTCGGAGCATGAGGCTGCCACGCGTGCCCTCGATGCGATCACCCGCGCGACCTGGAACAATCCCGAAATGGCGCCGGTCAGCGTGCGCGCCCGAGTCCTCGTCGCCCACGACGAGGTCGGCGACCTCGAGGCCCCCGGCGCGCAGACCGACACCGTCGTCGACATGAGCGCCCTCGGCTTCGCCGACGAGATCGCGCGCCCCGACGAGCTCTACGACCGCTACGGTGCGCCCGAGTGCGACCCCGCCTGGAGGCCGTGACCGGCCGGCGAGAGTCGGCCTCGTTCCTTTGACAAGGCGGGGTGTCTCACCCCTTGGGGGCGCTTTTGTTCACTTCGTGACCGTTTGGTAGGGTCTGGCTTAACAGCACCGAAGTGACGTCGAAGGAGCATCATGGCCGCCGATCTTGTCATCGAAGAAGGGGACCTCGAAGTCCTGCGTGACCGCACGAGAGATCTGTCCGGCAGACTGCAGTCGGTGACCGTCGCGACGGCGGGCGACTACATTTCCTCCGGGGTTGGCGGGAGCCCCCTCGCAGGACAGGGGCGCAGCGCCGGCGAGACGATCGACGACGCGGTCATGGCAGTGTCGCGTGACCTGGATGATTTCTCCCAGTCTGTGAATGATTCGATCAACGCCTATAACGCAACCGAAAACGACGCTGCGGTGACCTTCCAACAGACCGACCACGGTGGCCCGGCGATGACGATGGATGACCTGCGACGCATGATGGAGGAACAGTAATGGCAACCTGGGCGGACATTCAGAGCTGGGACCACAACGCCATCATCGAGGCCGAGGACCTCATCGAGGCCGAGGTGCGCGAGGCGCGCGAGATCATCGCCGACCTCGAGCACGCCGCGAACGATATCCGATCTCAGGGTGAGGCGCCCGACCGGATGCGTGAGCGACTCTCCGAGATCCAGGACAAGCTGGACTCGCGCCTCAATGAGCTCACTGAATACGCGCTGGCGACAGCGGAGCTGCACGGGTACGTGAGCCGGGTTGTGGCTATCCGCGAGTCGGCGTACGAGGTCGCGGCAGAACTGAACTATGAAATCCCTGCGGATGGCAAGGTCGTCAACCGCGAATCGATGAAGGAGAGGCCTAGCCCAGTTAAGAGTAACAAGTATGACGAGTTGTCCGATTGCGTCTCAGAGGCAGTGAAGCTGGCGACGGAAGCCGAGGAAACAGTGGGGCCGCGCTATAGGGCGTTGGCCGACGGCCAGTACGCGATGGACGAGGGACGACATTCGGAGTCAGCGGGCCTGGCAAATGATGCTGACCCCTCGTGGACCCCCGAGGAGGTCTCCGTGTGGTGGAAGCTGCTTTCCGACTCCGAACGCGAGGCGCTCATCAACAAGGATCCCGAAAAATACGGAAACTTGGACGGCATCGACATGGCGTCGCGAGCAAAGGCCAATGAGCTTGTACTACTGGGGCCCAAGGATGCGTCGGGGCATCACATCCCGGGGGGCGGGTTGCTCGGGCAAGCTGAGAGAGACCTTGCGGAAGCAGAAGAAGCGCTTAACAATGCGACCAAAACGAGTGTGGGAAGTCCGAAGCACCTCGATGACCTCATCCGGAAGAAGAACGATGCATGGAATCGTGTGCAGGATCTGAGAGCTCTTCGCGATCAGATGACAGACCCAGACGTGACGCTCGTTGCCCTACAGCCGGGCAAACCGGGTGAGAACGTTCGCGCCGCACTCGCGATTGGTGACGTGGATAATGCTGATCACGTCGCGACACTCGTTCCCGGGCGAACGACCAACTGTCGTGACTCTTCGGCTGACAATGTGACATATGCGCAGAATCTGAGGAGAGCGGCAGCCCGGCAAGGGAATATCGATCCGAGTAAGGTCGCAACCATCGCCTGGATGAACTACCACGCCCCGCAGAGTGGGCCTGATGCAAGAACCACGACGGCAACCCTTGCCCGAGCGGGTGCGGATCCTCTGAGGAATTTCGCGACCGGCATTCACTCCTGGCGCAGCGAGCGGGGGATGGATGTACATCAGAGCATCATCCCACATTCGTACGGGTCGACGACTGCGGGCATCGCGATGCGTAGCATCGGTAAGGACGTTGTCGACGACTTCGCGTACACGGGATCTCCGGGTTCGGGAGTCCAGTCCCTGGGGACACTTGGCGTGGACAAAGAGCATGTGTGGGTGTCCGGAATTGATCATCTCGACTGGGTAAGGGGAATGGGCCCAGACGAGGACTTTGGGCGTAACCCGGAGCAGCTGGAGGGAATCGGGCATTTGTCCGGAGACGTAAGTGGGGCTAAGGGATATAACCCCAACTATTTGGGTAACCCGTATGGACACCACTCAATGTATTTCGTTGAGCCTAGGGCTGGTGAAGAGAATCTCGTGCTGAACGACCTTGGCAAGGTGATTGCCGACGTCAAGGAGCGATGATGAGGAAGACGGTGCTGTCCTGTCTGTCGGCTCTATCGGCATCCTGCCTGCTGGCGGCGTGTGTGCCGGGGCTGTCGGATGATGCTCGATTGTATTTTGGGCGTGGTAGCGGGAGCATACCTATCTCCGAGGGACAGACGACGGAGGTCCATATCAGGGATACCTTGCCCCGGTATCTGGGCATCATCGAGGAGGTTGTCGTCGAGTCCGGTGGCGTGCTAGGGGTCAGTGGCAAGAACCGAATCGATGGCTGCTTGACGAAGGACACGACCGATATGGATATCGACTGGATGATGATGGTTATTCCTGCGATCGATTATGAGGATTTGCGCCGGATGGTCGTTGAGGGGGCGCAGCGTAACGGCTTCGCGTATTCGTGGGATCCGGTACGCAGAGATAAACTCAACTCTCGCACTGTTACTGTCGGGGATGGCTACGGGAATAAGCTGAGTTTCTATCATCACGAGGCTAAGGACAGCATTGTCATTAGTTTGTACTCGGGGTGTATGTTCCCATCCCAGCCTCTCGATCCGGACACCCTGCGGTGGTCCTATCCGCTTCCTAGCCCCGAAGAGATGTTTCCGAATCTGACAATCGTGCAGGCCTTTGACGACAACGGCGACGAGAATCCTGAGTTGCGGCCGCAGTCGGGGGCTCAGTCCGGAGAGCAGACGGGAGAATGAGCATGGCAAAGAAATGGACTCCAGCACGCGTGGGTGCGTGGTGCGTCGCGGTGGTGGCGGTGCTCGTCTTCTGCTGGCTGGCGTTGATGTGGTTCGGCGGCAGCGTGCCCTTCCGCGACCGTCAGAGCCTTGACGAGTACGTTGATGAGAAGCTGCCGCAGCTTTCGCAGATTGCCGGTCAGGTGGCCGCCGAGACCGGTGGCGAGCTGATGGTGATGGGCTTGCCGTATGTGCAGGTGTGTGGCAGTGGTGATACTCAGGGGTATCGGGTGGTTGGCTACACCACGGTGGCTCCGTCGATGTCCTTTGAACGGCTCGAGAAACTGGTGAAAGAAAACAAGCACGATTGGTCGTCGACCGTGCAGGTGGAGAAGGAAATTGACAGGGATGGTACTCGGGATATTCGGCTGATCGACAAATACGGTGGCCTCTCCGAGTTCAAGTTTTCGGAGGACTCTATTGTCATGAGGTCGCGCTCCGCGTGTCTGCCGACGGATAAGCCTCTGGGTGATCCCGGTCAGTTCGTTCTGCCGTCGGTGGAGGAGGCGTTCCCGGGCGTGCACGTGACGGTCAGCGACAACACGAACCCGGATCTGCATCCGGTTCCTACGCTGACACCGGGTGCCCACGTCACCCCCCAGTCCGGTACCCAGAGCGGCGCCCAGTCGGGGGAGTGATGGTATGAGTTCTCGGTGGGTAGTGGCCGCCACTGCTGCCTGTGCCTCGCTGCTCCTTGCAGCGTGCGTACCGGGGCTGTCGGATGATGCCGGCCTGTATTTTGGGCGCAATGACGGGAGCGTTCCCATGGCGGAGCGTCAGACTGTGGAGGTTTACATCAGTGATACTGCACCTCGGTATGCGGGCATCATTGAGGACGTTGCACGCGAAGCCGGTGGTGTTCTTGGGGTTGGTGGCGATTCTCGATACGGTGGTTGCACGACGCAGGATGAAGCAGATGTCGATATCGCTTGGGCGTACTTGTACGTCGCATTAATCGACTATGACGACCTGCGTCGGATCGTCTGGGAGGGGGCGCAGCGCAACGGTTTTGCCTACTCAGCAACACCGGACTACAGCGGAAAACACAATAGTCGAAGCGTTGCCGTCGGGGACGAGGACGGGAATCTTGTCGCTTTTACCCATCTTGAGGGCAGGGGCTTCATCAACATTAGCTTTCATTCGGGGTGCATGCTTCCAACTCATACTTATGACTTGGATACCCCCTACAAGCAATTGCCACTTCCTTCTGTTGAAGAGATGTTCCCGAACCTCAGGATTGTTGATGCTTTTGATGAGAACTCCAATCTGAACCCGGAGTTGAGTTCTCAGCCGGGGCCCCAGAGCGGCGCCCAGTCGGGCTCGTAAACCCGCCCCGGCCTCGTCGATACAGGGCAGAAACGGGAAAGGCGGCGAGGCGCGGACCAACCGCGCACCCGCCGCCCCAACCGGTGAAGCTCAGGCCTCCCAGCGCGCCAGGCGCTCGGACAGGCCGATGTAGGTCGCGGGGGTCAGTGCAAGGAGGCGTTCCTCCACCTCGGCCGGCAGACCCAGGCCCGCGATGAACTCACGCATGTCTTCCGCGCCCACCTCGTGGCCGCGCGTCAGCTCCTTAAGGCGCTCGTACGGGTTCGCCATGCCGGTCGCGCCCGCGATCGCGGCGGCGCGCATCGCCTGCTGGACGGCCTCGCCGAGTACCGCCCAATTCGCGTCCAAATCCTGCGCCATGCGAGCAGCGTTGATCTCGATGCCATCCAGGCCGCGCACCAGGTTGTCGTAGGCCAGCACCGCGTGGCCGAACGCGACGCCCACGTTGCGCTGCGTCGTCGAATCCGTCAGGTCGCGCTGCATGCGGCTGGTCACCAGCGTCGCGCCCAGGGAATCCAGCAGCGCGTTCGACACCTCCAGGTTCGCCTCCGCGTTCTCGAAGCGAATCGGGTTGACCTTGTGCGGCATCGTCGACGAGCCCGTCGACCCCTGCGCCGCCAGGTTCTGGTGGAAGTAATCCATCGAAATGTAGGTCCACGCGTCCGTCGCCAGGTTGTGGGCAATGCGGCCCGCGCGCGCCACGTCCGCGTACAGCTCGGCCTGCCAGTCGTGCGACTCGATCTGCGTGGTCAGCGGGTTCCACGTCAGGCCCAGGCCCTCCACGAACGAGCGGGCCAGCGTCGGCCAATCCGCTCCCGGCACCGACACGACGTGCGCGGCCCACGTGCCCGTCGCGCCGTTGATCTTGCCCAGGTACTCCGTGGCCTCGACGCGCTTGATCTGGCGCGACAGACGGTGCGCGAACACAGCCATCTCCTTGCCGACCGTCACGGGGGTCGCCGGCTGTCCGTGCGTGTGCGCCAGCATCGGGACGGCCGCCCCGGCCTCGGCGAGGCCATGCAGGCGATCGAGGAGCGCGCGGATCGCGGGCAGCCACACCTGCTCGGTCGCCGCCTTGATCGTCAGCGCGTACGCCAGGTTGTTGATGTCCTCGGAGGTGCAGAAGATGTGGACGACCTCGCGCAGGGACGGCAGATTCGTGCTCGCGCCCAGCTTGTCGGAGGCGGCCTCGAGGTATTCGCCGATTAGGTATTCGACGGCCTTGACGTCGTGGCGGGTGACCGCCTCGAACTCGCCCAGGCGCTTGATGTGGTCGGCGCCGAAGTCGCGCGTGAGTGCGCGCAGGTAGTCGCGCTCGGCGTCGGTCAGCGTGGGCGCGCCCGGCAGGACCGAGTTGTCGAGCAGGAAAATCAGCCACTCGATCTCGACGTGCACGCGCGCGCGGTTCAGGCCCGCCTCGGACAGGTAGTTCGCCAGGGGCGCGGCGACCGCGCGGTAGCGGCCGTCCAGCGGGCTGAGCGGTTCACCCCCGCCCGCCAGGTCCGAATAGCCGTGGGCAGTGGAGAACAGTGTCATCGTGTCGCTCATACCCCTATCTTCCCAGAACGAGGGGACTTCGGGACATCGAGTCCGCACGGCGATTCGTGGCGTGGGTAACGCACGAGGCCTGGGCCGGGCGGGTGGGCGCGCGACGGCCCCGGGCGTGTCGTCCACAGGGGTGGGGTGCGTCGGGCGGTTATCCACAGGTTGAGTCGGACGGCTGGTTGTAGGGGAGTGAGGCGGCGTAGCGTGCGAGGACAAGCAACGACTCTTCCACCGACGGGAGACACCATGATCCTCGATCCGACCAGCCCAGGCTTTTCCCTCCAAGCCGCCCAGGGCCTCGTTGACGGCCTGCGCGGGGTGCTCGCGGGCGCGACGTGCCCGCAGTGGACGGGAGTGGGAGGCGACTCCTACCGGGCGCGCTGCGGCGAGACCGTCGCCGGTGCTCAGGGCGTCCTCGACCAGATCCAACAGGCCCTCGACCTCGTGCCCGCCTTTGACGCGGAGCGGGCGCACGGCCTCGCGCGCAGCCTCGCCGAGTCCGCCGAATCAGCCGTACTTCATCCCGAACTCGTCATGCTTGGGGCGTGGTGACCGTGGCTTTCGATCCGAAGCGACATGTCTCCGTCTCCTCGGGATCCTTCAGCGTCGACGTCAACGAGCTGTGCGCCACGCACACCCTCGTGACGTACGAAGAGACCCTCTCGATCGGCCCCGCGCGCCTCGCGCTCAACGCCGCCCTCGCCGAGGTCGACCTAGCCTCGATCTTCGCCCCGGAGACGGCTGCCGGCCTCATAGGCGCGATTAGCGCCGCCCTCAGTGCCCTCGACGTCCTTCAGTCCAGCGTCGACGACCTGCGCTGGAAGCTGCAGGACACTGCCCTCACGTACGCGGACGCGGAGGCCGGCGCTTCCCTGTGGGAGGCCGTACCCGGCAGCCCGTTGGGGGCACAGCTCAGCTGGCGAAGCCTCGGAGCGTTCGCCCTCTCCCCAGGCGGCGCCCTGGCCACCGGTGGCGTCGCGCTCTACCACGGGGCTCAGGACGCCTCCGCGCGCTCGGGAGCGTACTGGCTGCCCGACCTCCTCATGCCCAACATGACCAACCTGGTGTACACGAGGGACCTGTGGAACACCGCGATCGACGGCGTCTCCTTCGCTCTGCATGGGGACGAGGAGTCCGGGGCATTGTTCCAGCGCGACCTCGGTAGATTCGCCCTCGACGTGAATTCCATGCCCGCGTTCCGAGGTGTCGCGCAGGCACTGGCCGGGAAGGGGGTGAGCCAGGACCTGAACTCGACGTCGACACAGCCCGCGTCCGGTATCGCCGCGCTTGCGGCGCCCTGGGTGGCGAGCACCTGGTACAACGTCTTCGGTGGTGGGCACGGAGCCAGCTACGGGGTCGCCGTGAGGGGACCGGACGGGAACACTCGTGTCCATCACAACGAGGTAGCTGCCCATATCCCCTCCAGTACCCTCGACGCACGGACCCGCGCGACGCTCGGGTCGATGCCCGACGCAGCCCCCGACACCCACTACGAGGGCATCACCACCAGCGCGGACACTATCGAGCACATCGTCGACATGCACGGAGGCGATGCCGACAACGGAGAGATCGCCATCGAAGAACACGTGACGGTCGGGGATGACGGGGCGACGACGCGGTCGTGGACCGTTGATATCCGAGGCACCCAGTCCTTCTTCATCGGGCAAACGGGACCCCAGGATATGACCACCAACCTGCAGGGCGTGGCGGGAATGGCCTCGGATCAGCTCGACGCGATCATGGAAGCCATGGACGCGGCTGGTATCCCGCCCGAGGAGGCCGTCGAGTTCGCCGGCCACTCGCAGGGCGGCATCATGGCGGCTCAGCTGGCCGCCGACCCCGCCGTACGCGCACGCTACAACGTCGTCTCCGTCGTCACCGCAGGCTCACCCACGGCGACGGTCGCGCCCAGCGACGTTCCTGTCCTCTCCTACGAAAACTCCGGTGACATCGTCCCCGGTCTGGACGGCAACGCGACCCGCGGAGACAACGTGACGACCGTCAGGTTCCACGACTACGAGGCCACGGCTCACCCCGAAGACCCTGTTCCCTCCTCGCACAGCGCACCGCTGTACGTCGACGAAATCCGAAGCACCCTGGACGCCGCCCGGGCCTCGTCCGATCCGGGACTGAGCGCCCTGGCGGCCGCCGAGGCCCGCCGCACCCAGGCGCTCGGCCTCACCCCCGGCACGCAGACCACCATCCACCACTATCAAACGAGGCGCATCACCCAGGGGTAATGCGCCTCGACGGAGAAGGGAGCGAAACGTCAGTCTCGCTCGTCCTTCTTATCCCGCAGGATGCCAGAGACGATCGAGGACACCACGGAGGTGATGACCGCGCCGGCCAGACACGACCAGAAGCCGCCCGTCGTCATGGGGAATCCGAGCGACGTGGACAGCCAGCCCGTCAGCGCGAACAGCGCAGAGTTCGTCACCAGGGCAAACAGGCCGAACGTCAGGAGGTACAGGGGGAACGCCAGCGTCGTCACCACAGGCTTGATGATCGAGTTCACCGCCGTGAACACCAGGGCGACGGCCGCCAGCACGATAACGGTCTGCGAGGTCGACGACGACTCAATTGAGATCGACGAGACCAGACGGGTCGTCACCCACAGGCCGGCCATTGTGGCCAATAAACGAGCAATAAAGTCCATTTCTCCATTCTTGCGCAGTGGGACGATGCTTGCACGGTCCACGTCCATGGGATAGGACTACACGCATGACCAACCTGCGCATCCGTCCCGCCGTCGCTTCCCTGCCTCGCTACGTTCCCAGCAAGACCGCGCCAGACGCCGTCAAAATCTCCTCCAACGAGATGCCGACGCCTCCCAGCCCAGCTGTGCTCGGGGCGATCGCCCGCGAACTCGAGGCGATCAACCGCTACCCCGACCTGACGGCCGCGCCCCTGCGCGAGGCCCTTGCGCAGCGCTTCGGCGTTCATGCCGACCAGGTGTGCGTGGGCACGGGATCCTCGGCGATCCTCGTCGCCGCACTGTCCGCCGTCTGCCAGCCCGGCAGCCAGGTCGTCTTCCCCTGGCGCTCCTTCGAGTCCTACCCGATCGCCGTTCCCTCCGTGGGCGGCGACCCCGTGCCCGTCGAGCTCCTCCCGGACGGCACCCATGACCTCGACGCCATGCGCGCAGCGATCACGCCCGACACCGTCGCCGTCATCGTCTGCTCGCCCAACAACCCGACCGGCCCCGCCCTCACCTACGAGGAGATCGCCGGCTTCGTCGCCGACGTCCCCGACGACGTCATGATCATCGTCGACGAGGCCTACATTGACTTTGCGACCAAGCCCGGCGTGCGCACAGCGGTCCCCCTCATCGAAGAACACCCCAACGTCATCGTCATGCGCACCTTCTCCAAGGCCCACGCCCTGGCCGGTGTGCGCGTCGGCTACGCCATCGGCGATCCCGAGGTGATCGGCGCAATCCAGGCCCTCCTCGTCCCCTTCGGCGTCAGCTCCCTCGCCCTCGCCGCGGCCCTCGCCTCCCTGAAGGATGCTGAGGGCGTGCAGCGCGCGGTCGCCGAGATCATCGCCGAGCGCGAGCGCATTATCCCGACCCTGCGCGGACTCGGCTACGACATTCCCGACAGCCAGTCGAACTTCTACCTGATCCGAGGTGATGTCTACGGCCTCGTCGAGGCATGCGCGCACGTCGGCCTCATCGTGCGCCCCTTCCGTGTGGGCGTGCGAGTCTCGGTCGGCTCGCGCGAGCAGAACGACCGCTTCCTGTCAGTCGCCGCCGAATTCGCACGTACCGCGGGCATCGGCGCGTAGGGGTCGTGCACGAATGGGCGCGCCCGACACAGCGGACGCGCCCATGACCACCCACCGGGGTGCCGCGATTTACGGGATCAGCAGCGAGGCAATGAGGAGCAGCGACCAACCGAGCTCGCTATAGCCGACGAGCTTGGGAGAGAAGGGGCGCGCGCGGGTCCGGTTCAGCATCGGCATCACCCACGCGCGCGCAGTCAGGCACGCCCACATGAGGACCGGCCAGATCGTCAGCGCACCGAACCACCACGCCACGGCCGCGCACAGCGTGAACGCCGCGTGCAGTGCCGTCGAACCTACCGCCCAGCGCGGGTCCTTGCGGCCGCGGATCATCGAACGAACCAGCGGAACCGTGCCGATGTAGTGTAGGCCGAACGCGGCGCATGTCGCCCACGCGGGGAGCGTCACCGCGGCCGGTGAACCGTCTGCAATCGCCAGTGAGAACGCCACGGGTCCCATGATGTTGCCTGCCAGGATCGAGGCCGCGCGGGTACCCAGGGAGCGCTCTCGGCCCTTCCACACGAGGTAAAGCGCGGATGTGGCCAGGGGCGCGAAGGCAATCGCCCACCACAGTAGCTGCGGGCGCAGGGCCAGGAGGGTGGCGCCGGGGAGCGCCGCGAGCACGGCGTAGGTGATGACCGCCGGGGCGATGCGGCCGCGGCGCTTCGCGGGCGTCTTCACCCACAGGCACACGGCGGAGAACATCTGGAAGGCCATCGCCCACGCCACCAGCATGAGGACGACCGTCCAGGAGAAGGTAAAGGACAGCGCCCACCCGAGCAGCGGCGGGAAAGCCATCATTGTCCACGCGCCGTGCTGGTCGGAGATCCAGCCGTCGCGGGCAAGCTTACGCATGCGGGGGTTGGTGTGGTGGCGTGGCTTCGGGCGCCCCTGGGGGCGCCCCGGTGCGCGATTGGTGACGCCATCCGCGGTGCGTTTGGGCGTTGTGTGAGTCTGCGGCGCTGCACTGTGCATAGCCTTAGCTTAGTGAAGTACGCCTGTGAGGCTCAATACTGGGAGGGTCACAACGTGAGACTGAAGCGGGAATATTTCAACAATCGGTGAAATATGGGGGCATGTCCACATCAGACGCAGTTACAACTCAATCGCCCGCCCTGTCCTCCGAAGACCGCAGCGCGCGCATCGCCGTCACGGTCTTCCCGCTGCTGATCCTGGCCGCTTTTGCGATCGCCATGATCACGCCCGATACCTTCAAGCCGCTGGCTCCCGGCGTTAACTGGGCGCTTGGCGTCATCATGTTCGGTATGGGCCTGACCCTGACGCTGCCCGACTTTGGGCTTATCGTCAAGCGTCCGCTGCCCGTGCTCGTGGGTGTTGTCGCCCAGTACCTGATCATGCCCCTCGTTGGCTGGGCCCTGTGCTACGTGTTCGGTCTGCCCGACGCGGTCGCGGTCGGCGTCATCCTCGTCGGCTGTGCGCCCGGTGGCACGGCCTCGAACGTGATCTCCTACCTGGCGAAGGCGGATGTCGCACTGTCGGTCACCATGACCTCGATCTCGACGCTGCTCGCGCCGCTTATGACGCCGCTGCTCACCGCATGGCTGGTGGGTAACCGCATGCCGGTTGATGGCGCGGCGATGGCGAAGAACATCCTGCTGATGGTTCTCGCCCCCGTCCTGGGCGGCTTCATCGTGCGCTTCGTCGCGGGCAAGTTCGTGGAGAAGATCCTGCCGCTTCTCCCCTGGATTTCCGTGTTTGGTATCTGCTACGTGCTGCTGGTTGTCGTGTCTGGATCGGTGAACAAAATCCTGACCTCCGGCGCTCTCATCATTGCGGTGGTCATCTGCCATAACCTGCTGGGCTACCTTTTCGGCTACCTGGCCGGACGGGCTGGCCGTGGCTCCGACAAGGCGTCGCGGACGACCGCGATCGAGGTCGGTATGCAGAACTCGGCGCTTGCCGCGACGCTGGCGAAGACCCACTTCGCTTCCACCCCGGAGACCGCGCTCCCGGCAGCTGTGTTCTCCGTGTGGCATAACCTGTCCGGCGCGTTGCTGGCGATGTTCTTCCGTCGCTGGAAGAACGGCGGACAGGCCTGAATGGACGAGGCCGGGGCGCGGGGGCACTGATCCCCAGCCCTGGTCATCGGTCGAGCAGATAGAGAGGAGGGGCGGCCCGACGGGCCGCCCCTCCTGCGTTGCTCATGAGTCAGTGGTTGCTCACTTGTTCACGTTGCACAGGTTGGTGAGCGTCTCCTGGTGCGAGCTCATGTTCTGGATCGCGTTGGTGTACTCGGCGATCTTGCTGAGGTCGTTCTCGACGTAGACGGCCTTGATCTGGTCGGTCACGGCCTGAGCGTCCTTGGCGAGATTATCGACGGCGTTCTTCACGTCAGTGTTCGAGATCGAGCTGGAGGCCGACTTGTAGGCGTCGGTAAGGGCCTGCCATGCCTCCACGGCCTTCTGGGGGTCGGTCGTGACCTGCTGGCTGGCCTCGGAAATCGTGGACGCGGCCTCGGTCATGGGGGCGGCCAGCTTCATGCAAGCGTCGGCGGTGGACTCGTCGGAGGAAGCGGGGGCAGCCTGGGTGGGGGCTGCCGCGCTCGTGCTGGCCTCGGCGGAGGGGGTGGTGGATGCGCTGTCGGACTTCTGGCCGCCGCATGCTGCGAGGCTGAGCGGAAGAAGGGCGATGAGCATGGTGGCGGCAATGCGCTACTTCATGGGTACTCCTCGGTGAGTATTGATGGATACAGTGGAAGTATAGCAGGGGTTTCCAAGTAATGCAAGAAAGTTGCGTGAGGGCGTCAATCGGAAGTCATAACGGAAGTGAAGGTGTTTCAATGGCGGCCGCATTTCGGTGCTCGCGCACGATTTGAGAGGGTAATTATGATGCCTGTTGACTGTCTGTGGCGTCGGTTTGTGCGTGTCTGCATGTTCTAGCCTCCCAATACGTGAGCAGGGTCATGCTGTGACCGTTGAGTCAGGCTCTCGGAGGCCGATAGGCTCGGGGAGCATCCGTTTTTCAACACACCAAGGAGCAATCAAATGAAGCGCCGCATCGCCGCCGCAATCCTCGTGACCCTTCTTCCCTTGGGTATGGCCGCCTGCGGGTCCCAGTCGAAGGCTGACGCCTGCAAGCTGCTCGAGAAGCCTCTCAACGACGCGGGCCTCGCCCTCGTGAATTCAGCACAGAATGGTGACGCTTCCAGCATCGCTGACACCTACGCCACGTTTGCCACCACCTACGAAGAGGCCTCCAAGAAGATCACCAACAAGGAGATTAAAGAGTCCGTCGATCAGGTTGCGGCCGGATGGCGTGCCGCCGCTGACAACTCGGGTGTCCTGAAGGCGGACCCGATGAGCATGGACGTCCAGAAGCTCGAAGAGTACCAGAAGATCATGGAAGATCTGAATGCGAAGCAGACCGAGCTGTTCAACAAGTGCGAATTCAAGCACTGATTCGTCACTGAAGCGGATATAGCGATGGGGGGCGGCCCAATGGGCCGCCCCCCATCGCTATGCGATCGATGACTGAGCGCTCAGAAGCGTGTCATCACTTCAGAATCGCGGGGCACAGCTTACCGAGCGAGAGCAGCGACGTGGTCAGGTTCTGCGTCAGTTGCTCCGCCTCTTTCGGGTCGGCGGCACTCGGGTTCGACTGGTACTTCTTGCTGAAGTTGACCATGTCCGAGAGGACAGAGGCCACCTTGCTGGATGCCTGCTTCACGTCGGGGTTGGTGATCTGCGGAGAATTCAGGGCGTTAATGGTGGCCTCAGCAGCTGCCAGTGCCTGTGTGGGGTCGCTGGTGTCTTTGTAGCTGTCGGCGAACGACCTCAGCTGGTTGTCGACCAGGCTGCAGGCTTCATCGACGGACTGGCCGGAGGCGCCGGGGGCCTGTGTGGGAGCGGGAGCCTGCGTCGGACCGGGGGCCTGACTGGGGGCCTGCGTCGGGTTGGCGTTTGCGGTCGCAGCGGGCGCCGGGGTGCTCGGGGTGGCCTTGCGGGACTTCGAGCCGTGGCACGCTGCCATGCCCAGGGGGAGCGTGATGATGAGCAGAGCTGCTGCAAGACGACGCTTCATGAAGATTCTCCTGAAAGTAAATGATGGGTACGACCTAAGTCTAACGGGCAATTCTAGCCTTTCGACCCATCGGTCAGTGATCCTTAGCATACTCCAAATACAAAAGTCGCCGGGACCTTTCGGTCCCGGCGACTACCGGTCGGGGTGGCGGGATTTGAACCCACGGCCTCTTCGTCCCGAACGAAGCGCGCTACCAAGCTGCGCCACACCCCGGTGCCGTTCGAGTATAGCCTCACCCTGTTGATATTCCCAAACGGAGACGGAGTGAGCGCTCGAAGTGTGGTCCACGCCGCATGTTGTGTGAGTAGGTGGTGACCCCGAGGGCCCGGCGGATAGCGGTGGCGACGATGGGCTCCTACGCAGGGTGCACGTGCAGCAGCGATGCCTCGGGACGAGTCGCGATGCGGATCTTCGCGTAGGGAGAGGTGCCCAAGCCAGCCGAAACGTGCAGCCACGCCTCAGTACCGTCCGGGGCCACCCAACGCTTCAAGCCCTTCGCGTACGGGCGCGAGATGTCGCAATTCGTGATGATTGCGCCGACTCTGGGAATACCGATCTGGCCGCCGTGCGTGTGCCCGGCGAGGATCAGATCGGACCCCGCCGACGTCAGCCCGGATACGACGCGCGTATAGGGCGCGTGCGTCACGCCCAGGCGCAAGGAACCCGGCACTGCCCACGACGAGGCCGGAGCCCCCAGGCGATCCCTGTGAATGTGCGCGTCATCAGTCCCGAGCAAAGACACCGTACCCATGGGTAGGTGGAGCGTGCCGGAGGCGTTCGAGAGGTCCAGCCAGCCGGCCTCGCGCATGTGACGCACCATCGGCAGGTACGGCAGGTCCGGTACGACCCGCACCGGGTGGGGTTTTGACCGTGACAGGTAGCGGCTCCACCGCTTGGGGATTGGGGAATAGTAGTCATTCGACCCGAGCACAAAAGCGCCCGGGTAGGGCAGGAATGGGCGGTACGCGTCCATCACCATGTCGCCAGCGTCCACGGATCCGAAGTTATCGCCGGTCGCCACGACCATGTCGAAACGCTCCGACGCTGCAATATCCGCGAGGAAGCGGATCAGGAATTCCTGTCCGGAGAACAGGTGCAGGTCTGCGATCTGGAGGATCGTCACCTCGGGAACGTTGCCCTGAATGGGGACGTCGTAGCGGCGTAGCACCGGCATGGTGCGCTCTATCGATCCCCACGCGAGTGCAGCGCCGCCCGCGGCCAGGCCGGCGAGTCCCAGCCCGCCGACGACCGCTCCCGCTGTGCGCAGGAGGCCACGGCCTCGTCGGGTGGACGAGGCCGTGGCCCCTGCGAGTACAGACGTGACGTCAGCGGTCATTGCTGCTTCGGTGTGGGAGTGGGAGTCGCGCCGCGCTGAGGCGTCGTCGCGCCGATGTTCGCGTTCGACACGGCCTCCACCGGGGTGCCCGCCAGCGCCTGCGTCATGTAGGGCGCCCAGATGTTCTGGCCGACGTAGGTCTCACCGAAGATCTCGGAGTGGTAGACGCCGTTGATAACAACGCCGGAAACTTCCTGGGAAGAGTTGTCGCCGTGACCCACCCACACGGACGTCGCGAGCGACGGCGTAAAGCCCGTCAGCCACGTGTTCGCGTGGCCGTCGGTGGTACCCGACTTCGCCGCGAAGGGCCGACCGTCGCCCAGGCGCGTCGACGTGTAGTACTGGCCGGCCGAGGCCGTCAGAAGGGCCGCCGTCTTGTTCGCAAGGTCAGGGGAGATGACCTCCTTGCAGTCCGCCGCAAACTCCTTGAGAACGTTCTCGTCGCGGTCGGTCACGGACTCGATGGACTGAGGCTTGCACTGCTGGCCGGAGTTCGCGATCGTGGCGAACACGGACGCCATGTGCAGCGGGGAACTCGACACGGAGCCGAGGATGTTGGCGGGGAAGGGGGCCGGGACCTCGCCGTCCTCCGTGATGCCCATGTCGTAGGCGGTCTCGAAGATCGAGCAGAAGTCCACGCGCGACGCCATGTTCACGAACGCCTGGTTGACCGACTGGCCGGTGGCGCGCACGACGTTCATCGTGCCGGTCTTACCCGCGAGGTCGTTGACCTGGTAGCCCTCGGTGGTGATGGAGCGGCCATCGCACTTGAAGGAGCCATTCGGGTAGAACGTGTTGGCCGACCCCACGGTCTCGTAGGCCGAGTGGCCTTCCTTGAACCACTGCAGGAGCGTGAACACCTTGAAGGTCGAGCCCACCTGGAAGTTACCGTCGGCCGCGTAGTTCGACATCGTCTGTCCAGCCTCGATGCCGTAGGTCGTGTTCTGGGCCATCGCGAGCACCTTGCCGGTGCGCGGGTCCAGTGAGACGAGCGCGTCGTTCAGGCCGGAGGCGTCGCCGACCGGAATCGCGTTCGTCAGGGAGGCGTAGGCCGCGTCCTGCTTCGCGGAGTCCAGCGTCGTACGGATCGTAATGCCCTGGGTCTTGAGCAGGCGCTCGCGCTCGATACGCGTCGCGCCGAACGTCGGGTCCTCCAGGAACTGAGAGAGGACGTGGTCGCAGAAGTACGCCTTCGAGGAGTCGGCGCCCGAGCAGCCCTCCGAGGAAACCGTCGGGTGCAGCATCGAATCGACCGACGTCGCGATGCCCTCGTCGTACTCTTCCTGCGTGATGACACCCTGGTCAAGCATCGTTGCCAGGACCGTGTCGCGGCGCTCCTGAGCGGCTTCCGGGTGGGTCAGCGGATCGTACTGGACAGGGGACTGAACGAGGCCGGCGAGCAGCGCAGCCTCCAGGTAGTTCAGCTCCGACGCAGACTTGGAGAAGTAGCGCTGCGAGGCGGCCTCGACACCGTAGGTGATGGGGCCGAAGGGAGCAATGTTGAGGTAGCCCGTCAGGATCTCTTCCTTCGACTGGGTCTTCTCCAGGGCCAGCGCGTACTTGATTTCGCGCAGCTTACGCTCGGTGGTCTGCTCGGTTGCCGCGCTCACCTGCTCCGCGTCGCCCTCGAGGTAGCCGCGCTCTGCCAGCGAGTTGCGCACGTACTGCTGGGTGATCGTCGAAGCGCCCTGGCGGCCGCTGTCGCCCAGGTTCGTGACGAGCGCGCGAGCAATACCCGTGGCATCGACGCCGTTGTGCTCGTAGAAGCGCTTATCTTCGATCGCGACGATCGCCTTCTTCATCACGTCAGCGATGTTGGCGCTGGGCACCACGATGCGCTGCTTGTCGTAGAAGTGCGCGATCACACCGCCGGACGAATCAAGAAGCTGGGATTCCTCGGCTGGGGTCACGGTCTGTAGATCACCGGGCAGCTCGTTAAAGACGGAGGGAACCGACTTTGCCACCAGTGCAGTGGGACCCGCTACGGGGACGAGCATGCCGGCCGTGACGACGCCCATGAGCGAGGACACGCTCAGGAACGCCAGCAGCAGCGCGAGCAGCTGGGCCGGTCGGACAGCGCGAGAGTGAGAGTGCGACATATTCCTAGCTTACGTGTCGGCCCGCCCATCTGGCGTTTGGCGACGCGTGAGAATTGCCTGATGAATCACCTTGAGGGACCTTCGACAGTGGTCGCAGCGTTTGCGCCCACACACGCATGTGTGTATGGTCACAGGCAGGGCTCGAAATTCAGTGAAGTGGAGTTCCACGATGTCAACGCAAGGCGACGACCAGAGCTGGGTCGCCCGCGCGCTCTGCGCGTCCATCGAACCGGACGTGCTGTTCGTGCAGGGTGCCTCCCAGCGTCAGGTTCGTATGCGCTGCTACGAATGCGAGGTTCGCCTCGAATGTCTCGCCGATGCTCTCGAGTCTGAGGCTAACTACGGCGTGTGGGGCGGTCTGACGGAACGTGAACGTCGAGCGATTCTGCGCCACTATCCTCACGCGGACAATTGGCTGGAATGGTTGCGCACCTCCGACGAGCCGCTCGCCCGCGAGCTCCGCAGCCCTCACGTCCCGAAGGTCCTGTCCTTCGTGCGCCCCCAGCTGGCGGGCGGGTAGGATAGAGCCATGACTAAATGGGAATACTCCACGATTCCGCTGCTCACGCACGCGACGAAAGCAATCCTCGACCAGTGGGGCGCCGACGGGTGGGAACTCGTCCAGGTGATCCCCGGTCCTACGGGTTCCGAGAACCTGGTGGCCTACCTCAAGCGTCCGATTGAGGAAGCATCCGCCGTTCAGAACTGACGCGCAGCAGCTCTGCGCACCAACGAGGCCGTGGTCGGCACGTGCGGAAATCGCACGAGGGGCCACGGCCTCGTTCATATCGTCAAGCAAAGGGTTGGGCCCGACACCTCACGGTGTCGGGCCCAACCCTGTGTAGGCTGCGGTCAGCGAGCGCGACGCGCCAGGCGATCGACGTCGAGGAGAGTCACGGCGCGACCTTCCAGACGGATCCAGCCGCGCGACACGAAGTCGGCCAGAGACTTGTTCACGGTCTCACGGGAGGCGCCGACCAGCTGGGCGAGCTCTTCCTGCGTGAGGTCGTGGGGGACGTGGACGCCCTTGTCGGTCGCGGTGCCGAAGCGGTCTGCAAGGTCCAGGAGGGCCTTGGCGACGCGGCCGGGAACGTCGGAGAACACGAGATCCGAGAGGGACTCGTTGGTGCGGCGCAGGCGCTGCGCGAGGGCGCGCAGCATGTGCTTGGCCAGGGTCGGGTTGGTGTCGAGCACGTGCATGAGATCCTCGTGCTCGAGGTAGAGGAGGGACGCCGGGGAAACGGCGGTTGCGGTGGTCGAGCGCGGACCCGGATCGAAGAGCGTGAGCTCACCGATGATCTCTCCGGGGCCCAGGACTGCGAGCAGAGACTCGCGGCCGTCGCTGGACGTGTGGCCGAGCTTCACCTTGCCCTCGGTCACGATGTACAGGCGATCGCCGAGATCGCCTTCGTCGAAGAGAGTCTCTCCGCGACGCAGGGTCGTATGACCCATCTTCTGCTGGAGGGACACCTGCTGTGCATCATCAAGGCCACCGAACAGCGGCACCTGGCTGATGAAGTTTCCGTCACCGATCATGGTGCGGAGCTCCTTCCGCTCGTGCCCGATTGCTCGGGCGTTTCGATTTGGATTGCGCAGTGGATCCCATACGTAATACCACTCACGAGGAGGTACCGCGCATCACACCATTATGCCCTATCTATCAGGTGAAATGGGCTTCATTTTGCGTTTTGTGTGACCTGTCTAATGAAAAATGCGCTACTTCGCGTGTGCCTCGACGTGCTCTGACAGAGCGTCGGCCACAGCCTGCGGTGCTTCTTCGGGGAGGAAGTGTCCGGCCTCGCGAATGACGATCTGCGTCAGGGGCGCATCCACGAACTGGGCGTCCGCCGCGTGATCCAGCGCCGACCATGCGCCGTCGTCGCGTCCGACGAGGGACAGGACGGGCACACGCACAGGCTCCGACAGCAGTCGGCGCTCTTCGCGCGAGATCTTGCGGGCGGCGCTCAGGCCGCGCAGTGCGGTATGCGCCGCGAAAGGACGACGCAGTGCGGCGCGGTACGTGCCCGACTGGGAGACGAGGGCGTCCACGTTCCCGGGCGAGGCCCACGCGCGGAACACGGTCGTCACGAGAGAGCCCGAACGTAGCGCGCGCTCACGCCCGGTGGGCAGCGCGAGGCGACCCTGCAGGACGCGGCCACCCGCCCAGGGTGCGCGACCGATCACGGGCTGGACGCCGAGGGGGTGCGGTGCCGACAGGACGGCCACCGATCGCAGCTCGAGGGGTGCCAGGGCGCCGATCATCCACGCGACCGTGCCGCCGGTCCCCATGCCGGCCACGGAGAATGAGGCCACGCCGAGGGCACGCACAACGCCGATCACGTCGTTCGCCATCTGCTGTAGGTCGCAGTCTCCGCGTGTCAGGTCGGAGGTTCCGAAGCCTCGCAAATCAAGGGCGAACACGCGCGAGGTCGACTCCGCGAGGGCGGGCAGGACGTCGCGCCACGCCCACCAATGCTCGGGAAAGCCGTGCAGGAGGACGAGCGCATGGTCCATGCCCTCGCCCATGTCAGCGACGTGGAATGCGGCGCCGCCAGCGCTCACGTGCCGATGGGTCCACGGACCCTCGAGCTCGATCGCGCTGGCGGGAATCAGAGTTTTCACTTGCGGGCCGCTTCTTTCGCTGCCTTCTTACGGGCGCGCTTGGAGTAGAAGGCGCCCGCCGGGTTGGTGGCCTCCAGCGAGGTACGCAGCGCTTCCTCGGTGCGACCGGTGCGGCGTGCCGAGTGGGACACGTACGCCAGGCCCATGAGGAAGATGCCCAGCAGCGCGAATCGGCCGGAGTAGCCGGAGGCCTGCAGGTGGTGCGCGAGGTTCGCGCCGAGGGAGCCCGTGTTGGTCAGCGCGGTGAGCGCGGACAGCACCGACGCCGCGGTGATGCCGGGGGCCATGAGCCACGGCAGACCCACGATGAGGGTCACGATGCCCATCAGCCATGCGCCCAGCGACGAGCGGCGTGCGGTCGCGAAAAGGATCGCGGAGATGATGATCGCACCGAGGATCTCGCCCAAGGCCACGATCGAGGCGACGCCCGTGTACATGGGGGCGGCGTCCGCCAGAGTCATGCGGGCACCTGCGTCGGCGGCCAGATACCAGCCGGCGGGCACGAGCAGAAGGAAGAGAAGGAAGGACAGCCAGTGTGCTCCCGTGCGCGAGGGCATCTCCGTGATCTCGGGGGCTGCGGAGAAGAGCTCGTCGTCCAGGCTCGAAGGCGCGTCGGACTTGTCGCCGCGCGCGGCGGTCGACGCGATGGCAGCCAGGGTTGCGGCCTCGCTGTCCTCGTTGCCCTCGCCCAGCAGGGAGCGGCGGCGCGGGCGTGCGGCCTCGGCGGCATCCTGATCCTCGAAGGAGTACGAGGCCTCGGTGTCCTGCGTCGGCAGCTGGGTCGTCGGCTCGGTGAAGGGGGCCTCCTCCTCAGCCTCGGGCTCTTCCTCGGCGGAGGTGGAGGTGGGAGCGTTCTCCTTCTCGGCCGCGACCGCGGGAATCGAGGAGGACAGGGTCTCGTCGTCGCCGAAGATCATGGAGCGGCGCGAGGACGGCGAGTGCGTGGAGGCATCGGCGGCTGCGCCACCGACCGCGGAGACCTCGCCCTCGGCGGGTGCTTCCTCGGCGGGCTCCTCCTCGCTCGAGGGTGCCTCGGCCTCGTCGGAAGTATCGTCGTTGGCCTCGCTCAGGGCGGCGGCCGCCTGTGCGGGCGTCATCACGGGGGCGAGCGCGGGATCCGGATCCTCGGTCACGTCCTCGGTCGCCTCGTCTGCGGCGTCCTCGTCTGTGGAGGAGAGCAGGGAGGCAAAGGGATTCTCGGCTTCTTCCGCCTGGTCCGCGGAGGCCTCGGGCTGCTCGCCCTCCTCGTTCGACGAGGCGGGGGCGGGCTCGTCGGAAGCGGTGTCCTCTGCGGGAGCCTGCTCCTCGGGAGCCTCCTCAGCGGGCGCCTCATCGGTGGTCTCGGACTCCTCGGCGGACGGAATGTCGGCCTCGGTGGGCTCGTCCACGTCCTGTTCTGCGGCGGTCTCGGCGGGAGTCTCCTGCTCGGCCTGCTCCTGCTCGGGGGCGGAGTCGACCTCGGCCTCGTCGGAGGAAGAAACGACCGGAAGATCACCCTCGGGGGCGGACACGATGGGCAGCTCGCCCGTGGAGATCTTGTCCTCGATGGTCGGCTTGAGGGGCGCGGCGGCCGGGACGCGGCCCGTCAGGCCACCGATCGCGACTGCCTCGATTTCACCCGTGTGGATGGGTTCGCTGGACTCGCCGATGATTGCCGACGCGTCGGTATCCTCACCGGGCAGCTCGATCTCCTCGCCGGTCAGCACCAGGTTGTCAGGTGTCTCCTCGGCGCGGTCACGCTGGGCGTCAAACTCGTTCTCGGACATGCTTCCTCCTTATATCTGCCCACATATTACGGTCAGGGTGAGCGCTCGCGCGCATTAGCCCTCGGCAGGCCCCTCTTTTGCTGTCGAATCCTCATCGGTCTCGAGCTTCTTCAGCGCGCGCACGCGGGCCCACAGGACGCCCATCGACGCGCAGCCGGTTGCCATCCCGAGCGCCGCCAGGGGCGGGCTCGCGAGCGCCATCTTCGTCAGTAGAGACGGTCCGGGGACAATCACGTTGCCCGTCAGCGATCCCCACACGGGCAGAACCACGTACGTGGGGAGCACCAGGATGAACCAGCTCGCGATCTGCGTGCCGGTGATCGACCAGCGAGCACTCACGACGAGCACCGCGAACGCGACGCCCGCTCCGAGCGCGAGCCAGTGCATCGGCTCGAAGCCCTCGGTGATGCCTTCCAGGCCCATGGCAGCGACGTTCGTCGTGTCCGAGGGGGCTGCCGCGACCATCAGTGTGCCCGCCGCGACCGCCGCGGGAAGCGCCACTGTTGTGCCAAATCCGTGGCGGTGCACGCGGGCCAGAGGCACGCGCGTGCTCTTACCGGCGCGCACTCGCACCGACTTGATCGTCAGCGCGCACGCGCCGAGCATGAGCGACATGCATACAGGGTACAGGCACCACGAGACGCCCGCGATGATGTCCTCGGTGCCCACGGATGACTTCATGAGAAACGGAAGGCGCGCCACACCAAAGAACTGAGCCGCCCCCACGACCAGCGACCATACGAAGGTCACGACCATGCCCGCGCTCGACTCCTCGCAATTGAGGGCGATGAGGGCCAGCAGCAGCGACGCGAGCGCCATGCCGATGAGTCCCTCGACCGAGGCCAGGGGCTGGCCGACCGAGGCCAACGCCTGCACGTCGACCATCGACGACCCGAGGAACACGAGGGCGATCGGGGCGAAAACGAACGCGAACAATCCCGAGCGCAGGCGCGCGGAGAGGTTTCGATGCTGCAAAAGCGTCATGCCCCTAGTGTAGAGGGGTGAGTATCGAAGCCCTCGTCGACCCCGCACCCGCCGTGTTGTGCGCGGCTGCAGCACGCCCCGATGTCGCCTCCGCCATGAACGAGGCCCACGCGGCGCTCGCCGACCTACGCTTCAGCGAGGGACTGCGCCGAGGCTGGGAGGAGGCGCGCGCGGAGGCGGCCGTACGCGAGGCCGCCGCCCTGTCCATCATCGAGGGGGCCCGCACGAGCGTCGATGACGTGCGTGCCCTGTCTATGGCTGACGAGGGGGGAGCGGCCTCGGACCCGGGGGCTGCCCTCGCGCTGGGGATCTGGCGCTCGCAGTGGAACCTCGCTTCGCGTTTCCCCGCGCTCAACACCCGCTCCCAGGGTGGCGCGCGTGTCGCTACCATGCCCCTGCCCGCGCTGATCGCGGGATTGCACAGGGATGCCTGCTCGGGGCTTGTCGCCGCCGGCCTCGTTGAAGCCCGAGCGGTCGCCGTGCCCGCCGACCCGTCCCTGCTTGCACCCGCCCTCGCCTACACGCGCGCCGATGCGCCCGGCCTCGCAGTCGCTGCCGCCCTGACCGCCCACTTCCGTTTCCGGCGCGTCTTTGACCCGGCCTCGTCCGTCGTGGGAGGCGGATTGGCGCGCTGGATCCTCGTCACGCGGGGCATCGATCCGACCGGCGTGTGCGTGCCGGGTGCATACGACGCCCTTGATCCGGCGCGCGCGGGACGCGAACTCGCCGGGTGGGTGAGCGCCGACGAGGCCGGCCTGGCCAGGTGGATCACCCACTATTGCGCGGGGATCGTCTACGGCGCCCAGGTGGGGCGCGATGTCGCCCGCCACGTGCAGGCTGGACGCCTCTCCTAGGGCTGTTTCTCAGCGGCGCAGGAGCGTGCAGGCTGCCGCGCCCACGGCGACGCCGGCGATGAATGGCACTGCGACCTTCGCGGGCGTGGGAACCTCGCGCGGCAGGACGCGCACCGTGGAGGTGAACGTGAGGGTGGGCCAGCCTTCGCGCTGCGCCATCTCGCGCAGGGCGCGGTCCGGGTTGACCGCGTAGGGGTGGCCGACGAGGCGTAGGAGCGGCGCGTCCGACACCGAATCTGAGTAGGCCGAACACTCCGACAGGTCCCAGCCGCGCGAGCGAGCCAGGGCCTCGCAGGCATCTGCCTTGCCCTGCGCCTGGTTGAAGTGCGTGATCTCGCCCGTGAAACACCCGTCGTCGTCGACCGCTGCGCGCGAGGCGAGGACCTCGTCCGCCCCCAGCATCTGCGCGATGGGGCGCACTACCTGCTCGACCGACGCTGACGCGATGACGACGATGTCGCCCGCGCGCTTGTGCGCCTCAATGCGCGCGAGCGCCTGAGCGTAGCAGACGGGCTGGATCGTGCGCTCGAGCGCGTCCTCGACCGTCGCCTCGAGGAATGCGGCGTTCCAGCCGCGCCCCATGCGCCCCAGCGCCTGCGCCATCTGCTCCATGCGGGACTCGTCCGCGCCCGTGAGCAGGTAGGGCAACTGAACCAGGACGGAGGTCAGCGCGGTACGACGGTTCATGAGGCCGGCCTCGATGAAGGGGCCAGAGAGCGCCACGTTCGAGGACGTGTCCAGAATCGTCTTATCCAGGTCGAAAAAGGCCGCGCGTACCATGGCGTCTACTCCAGCGTTGGCTCAATCCACAGGGGTCCTCCATCGGATCCCTCTATGCACAGCGTGGCACCTCGGGTGCGCGTTGTCCACAGGGGCGCGCACGCGGGTGGACGGGACAATCGGTGTGGGCGCATCGTCGTCCCATGAACGCCCACGTCACCCCACATCGAGGAACCGTCGCCCTCGTCGGCCTCGCCCCGCCCGACCTCGACAGCGCGCGCGATGCCGCAGTGCTCGCGGGGGCACGCGTGTGCTCGAACCCGGGCCAGGCCTCGTTGATTCTCGCCTCCGCGTCGGCTCCCGTGCCCGAGGGAGTGCCCTGCGTGCGCGTCGGGCAGGGCGGTCAGGTGAGGCTGCCGGGGGATGGCGCGCTCCTCGTGTCCCTCATCGCCGAGGCATCTTCCCGCACACGCCGATCGGGCGCGGTGTGGGTGGTCGCCGGGATCGCCGGAGGGGTTGGGGTCACCGGCGTTGTGCGGCTCCTGGCACGCGTGCGCGGGGGCTGTCGGGGAGCCCGAGGGGGTGTGTGGCGCAGGGAGCGCGGTGCCCTCCGAGCGGGGGTGGGAGACGCGGTCGTCGTCGACGCGTCCGGGTCCGTGCCCGGTGTTGCGCTCGCGGGTGACCACGATGTGCCCGGCGTGCGGTGGGCGGATCTGGACGCCTCGGAGGACTCGTATCTGCCCTCGCTGCACGATCACCTGCCCGTCGTCGGGGGAGTGCGTGCCCTCGTTGGGGATGCGCGCGGCGGGGCCGGCGCGGACGACCCGCGGGTGGTGGCCGCCTGTCGATCCCTCGACGCGCCCCTCGTCGTGGACGCGGGCCGATGGGATGAGCGAGCCGCGCGATGCGTGACCGCGATCCACGCCGACGCGCTTGTCCTGGTCACCCATGGGGACCTGGAGGGAGCCGCTGCACTGTCAGCGACATGCGCGGCGGTTCCCCCTCCATGCCCCGCGATCACGCTTGTGTGCGCTGGCGAGCGATGGGGCCCCGGCTTGCGGGAGTGTACCCCCGGGCCCATCCTGTGCGCCCCCACTCGCCCCGGGCGGAAACTGCGCGGCCTCATGCGCGCCCTCGATTCCGTTTCCTCCTCGAGTGCAGGCGGGGCTGCTTCATCAACGGGTGGGCTACTCGCGATCGAGGCGCGCCATGCGTGATGCTCTGCGCATGCTCGCCCGCGGTGAGGACCCCGCTCGTGCGGCCGCCGCGTGCGCGCCGCCCGGCAGCGGAGCCGCCGCGGTCACCTCCACCCTGGAGACCCTACGCGCCCGGCAACGCGGCATGGACCCGCCCCTCGCGCGCCTCCTCGACGACCCAGCCGTCACCGACGTCCTCATCAATGACACCCAGGCGTGGGTCGACCGAGGAGGCGGCCTCGTGCGCGTGGACGCTGGCATCCGAGACGAGGCCGACGCCCGCCGCGCCGCCATACGCCTCGCGAGCGCGTGCGGCGTGCGCCTGGACGATGCGCGCCCCATTGCTGACGGCACCCTGCCGGGGGGCGTGCGCCTGCACGCGGTCCTCGCCCCCGTGTCTGGATCCGGCACGCTCATCTCCCTGCGTGTCCTTGGCACACGTCGGCTGGGCGTGGCGGAGCTCGAGGCCTGCGGGACTCTGCCCGGTGTGGTGGGGATGCTCCTACGCTCCCTTGTCGCCTCGCGCTCCAACGTCCTCGTCAGTGGGGCGACCGGAAGCGGGAAAACGACGCTCCTGAGCGCCGCGCTCTCCCTTGTCCCCGCTGGTGAGCGTATCGTCTGCATCGAAGAGGTCGCCGAAATCGCACCCGCCCACCCCCACTGCGTGCACCTCATCGAGCGCACCCCCAACGTCGAGGGGAGGGGCGCTGTCACCCTCGCCGACCTCGTGCGCGCCGCCATGCGCATGCGCCCCGACCGCCTCGTCCTCGGGGAGTGCCGAGGCCCCGAAGTGCGCGACGTCCTGACCGCCCTCAACACCGGGCACGACGGCGGATGGGCAACGATCCACGCCAACGGGGCGCGCGACGTGCCCGCGCGGCTCGCCGCCCTCGGAGCGCTCGCCGCCATGAACGAAAGCGCTGTCGCCGCCCAGGCCGCCAGCGCCATCGACGCCGTCCTCCACATGCGGCGCGACGCAGATGGGCACCGCTGGGTGTCCGAGGTCGGGGTCCTCACGCGCGCTCGCGGGTCACTCGAGTGCGCGCTCGCGCTCAGCGTCACCGCCGATGGCTGCGTCACCACGCACGAGGCCTGGGCATGCCTCGTCCGACGGGTCGGGCTATGAGGGCTGGCTGGTATGCGTTCGTGGACTGCCTCGGCCTTGGCGAGGTGGCGGCGGTCAGTGTGTTCGTTATATGCGTGTGTGCACTGTGTTTACAGTGTTGTATGTCTGTGTGTCGGGGAGTGCACGAGAAGCGCATCGTGCGCGTGTGGGCGCGGCCGACGCGTGTGCGTAGCCCGGGGCGCGAGGCGCCTGGGCGGTGGTGCCGGCTATTCCCCGGGGCGGAAAGATCCGCGCGCCACCGAGGCCGCGCGCAGGGCCCGCCCACCCCGCGCGAGCTCTCCCTCCTCGTCGCCGAGGTCGCGACCCGCCTGCGCGCGGGAGCCCCCACCTCCCTTGCCTGGGGTCTCGCATTGGCGCGCATCGATGCGGGAGGGAGCGTCGGCGTGGAGGATTCCTACCCGGCCATCCTCGACGAGTGGGCGCGGGCGCCGACGCGCTGGCGCCCCCTGCGCAGAGTAGAAAGGGCACCGGGCGCGGCCGCATCCCGCGCAAGCGCCGCATCCGTTGCGCTTGCCTGCCGATTCAGCCGCGGACTTGGTGCCCCGCTTGCTGACGTCCTCGACGCAATCGGCTCCGCCATCGATGACGCGCAGGCGCTCGAGGAGGCGCGTCGCGTCGCCGCCGCCGGCCCGCTCATGTCCGCACGTGTCCTCGCGGCCCTTCCCCTCGTCGGGGTCGTGGCGGCGCTCGCGCTGGGTTCCTCGCCCTGGCAGTTCTACACGGGAGGCGGGGCGGGGCGGATGTGCGCCTTCGTCGGTGTGGCCGCGTGGGCGGCGGGGGTGGCCTCGTGCCGCCGGATCCTCGCTCGGTGCAGGCGCGTCGAGGAGGGGATGGACGGCGCGCTCGCCTGCGACCTTGTCGCCTCCGCCCTGGCCTGTGGCGCGGCCATCCCCCGCGCTCTCGATGCGTTGGCCGACGCCTGCGCCGCCGAGACACTGTCGTGGGCCGCCGCCTCGCTGCGGCTCGGGGCGACCTGGTCAGACGCCTGGGAGGACACCCCCGAGTGGAGCCATTCCCTGCGCGACGCGCTTGAAGCCTCGTGGACCAGCGGAACCGCCCCGGATACGCTGCTCGCCCGCAGCGCCGCGTGGGAGCGCCGCTCGCGCCTCGTCGACGCGAAGGCGCAGGCCGAGGAGCTGAGCGTCCGCCTCGTTGGTCCGCTCGGCGCCTTCTTCCTGCCCGCGTTCCTGGCCCTGGGCATCGCACCCCTGCTCGCGCATCTCGTCGGAGGAATCGGCGTGTAGGCGGGTTATCCACAGGGGTGACGGGGCCTCGTTGCTTATCCACAGGGGTTCCAATCCGCGTGGAAACGTGGGACGGCACCCGCGCACACTGGCCCTGCGCGCGACCGCGCGCGACGGAAGAAAGGACAGATCAATGACGATCATCGACAGAATCGACTGCGCAGCCACGCGCGCCCAGCTCATCGCGATGGCGGCCGTGCAGGAGGGAACTCGGGCCCTGCGCCCCCGGACCGCGGCCGAGCCCACCGAGGGACGAGACCCCGAGGAGGGTGCGACCACCGTCGAGTACGCAATCGGCACCATTGCCGCCGCCGGGTTCGCTGGCCTGCTCATCGTGATCCTCAAATCGGACACCGTGCGCGCCGCCCTCGAATCCATCATCCAGGAGGCGCTCAGCACCCGATGAACAGCGACGAGCGCGGATACGTCACCGTCGAACACGCCATCAGTTTCGTCGCCGTCACCCTCGTCGTCGGCGTCATCGTTGCCGCCGCGCAGGCCGGGATGACCGGAGCGTCCCTGTGTCAGGCGGTGCGCGAGGGTGCCCGGGCCGCCTCCATCGGACAGGCCGACCCGCAGGGAGCGGCATCGGCCGCCTACCCGCCCGGATCCTACGCGGTCGCGCGCTCCGGCGGGTGGGTGAGCGTCACCGGCACCGCCCCCTACCGCGGGGTGGCCGGCTGGGTCGGGGGCATTGCCCGATGCTCGGTGACCACCATCGACGAGGGGGACCTGCCGTGACGCTTGAACCGACAGCCCCGCGTGCAGCTGTGCATGGACGCGGGGCTGTCGCGGATAGGTGGTGTACCGGCGACCGTTGCGGCGAGGAAGGATCCGGGACCATCAATTCCGTGGGGCTCATTGTCTTGGCCGTCGCGCTCGCGGTGGTACTCGGCGGAGTTGGCGTCGCTCACCGCGATCGGGTGCGCCTGCAGGCCATCGCCGACCTGGCGGCCCTGGCGGGGGCAGAGCAGTCAGCGACGGCTGACTGGGAGGACGTGGGGGAGCGGCCCTGCCGGGCGGCGTCCGCCGTCGCGGGTGCGAATGGCGTGGGTGTTCAATCCTGCGAGGTGCGCGATCTCGACTGCCTGGTGGTGCTTACGCAGCCAGTGAGAATCGCCGGGATTTCAACGAACGTGAGCGCACGGGCGCGCGCCGGACCTGAGCGGTGAAAATTCTCAGGAAATTGCCAGGTTCGTTCAATGGTTCCCACAGGTGGGGTCCGTACATTAGTAGTCATCAAGCCAAGGGCGACACCCACAAAGGGTGAGCCAAGAAAGGGAGCGCATCGGAAGACTTGCACTGTGTTGATGGGATACTCGAAGGGGTCGGCCTTATGGCCGGCCCCTTCGAGTTTATGCTGTCGCGTTCCGTGTGCCGAGGTTGGCTTACTTGCGGTGGTAGCGCGGGCTGGTCCCCAGGTGGGTGGGGTAGTGGTTGAGAATGTCGCCGACCACGTTCTCGTCGAAGCCGCGGTACGTGTAGGAGTTGTCGTAGGCGATCTCAAGGGGGGAGACGACCCCGTCCACGTACTGCTGGATCTCCTCGGGCGTGGGTTCTACATCTGAGCGTTTAGTCATCAGGGGGTTCTCATCCGGGTACTGGCTGGGGTCCGTATTGACCATGGCGCCGGGGTCAGCGGGGCCGTAGCCCGTGCGATCGTTCCACGCATGATTAGGGTTTGTCCCGGTGTGGACGAGGAGCTGGAGCAGCTGGTTCGGGGTCGCCTCGGGCCACTTCTCGCGGGCCAGAGCCACGAAGCCCGAGACCAGCGCAGTGGACACCGAGGTGCCCGTCACCGTCGTGTTTGCTCCCGTCGAATAGTCGCGCACGGTCGCGGTGCCCACGGCGGCCGACACGAGGCCTTTGCCGCTGGAAGAAGAATCGATCACCTTTCCTTGGGTGTCGATCGCTCCGACGCCGGCGACGCCCGACCACCAGGACAGTGCAAATTCGTCAGAGTACCTGCCTGTGTTACCGGCTGCGGCAATGACAATGACGTCCTGGGATATGGCGCGGGCCACCGCCCACTTCAGGAAGTATTGGTGGCTGTCGCTGGATACGGACATGTTGATGATCGTCGCCCCGTCGTTCATGGCGTGGTTCATGAGGGAGGCGTAATCGTCCTTGGTGACGCCAACAACGGAGTCGTCGTTGCAGTCCTTCCCCGACGTGTCACCCTGGTTGGGAAACGACGTGCGATACGACAGGATCGTCGCTTCGGGGGCAACGCCGTAGGCATCCGAGGCAATGATCGAGGCCATCGCGGTGCCGTGCGTCTTGCTCTGCGTGCTGGAGGTGACGGTACAGGGAGTCTTGTCGATGATATTCGTTTTCGCCAGCTCGGGGGCTGTCGTGTCGACCTCACCGTCGATGAGCGCGATCGTGACCCCTTTACCCCTCAAGCCCATGTTGCGGGCTTCGCTCAGGTAGTAGTAGGCAAAATACGACTGGTCAGCTGCCGTGATCGGGTCGGCGGCGTGCGCGGGGCCGGTCGGCAGAGCCGTCGCACCCGTGGCGAGCGCCAGGGTCGAGGCCGTGACGCCGAGCAGGCGCGCCGTGCTGATGTTGCGTGTCACCATTGGCGGGGATCCCATCCGTCGTCTTTGCGTGGTGCGGGCGAAAGGTCCTTGTCGGACCCGTAGGTCTGTGACAGGGGGTTCACGTAGCCCTCGGGCAGCTCGTCCTCATCATCCTCAAAGCGGAACGCTGTGTACCTGTGCCGACGAGCCTTGCGGTCTTCCTTGCCCTTGCCACCCGCGCCGGCACCGGCACCCATGAAGCCGCCCATGCCGGGCCGCCCTGCCGCGCCGCCAGCACCAGCTGCGCCCGCGCCACCCGCGCCGACCGCGCCGCCCACTCCGGCTCCAGCTGCTCCCGCGGTAGCGCTGTTGAGAGACAAGCTGCCGCGCATCCCCAGAGCGCCCGCGCCGAGGGCACCGGCGCCGAGAGCACCCGCGGCAAGGGCGCCTGCGCCGAGGCCGGAGCCACCCGCCGGGCCACCGTTCAGACGCCACAGCGGATGATTGCGGTCAATGGGCGAGGCGGGGGTGTGCCCGCCGATCACGCCGTTCGCGTGCCGGTCTCCGTTCACTCGAGAATGCAGCAGATCGATGTTCATCAGATCGTTCGGGTCTGTTACGGGGTTGAGACGAGAGCCGAGTTCGCCTTCGGGCACAAACGTGTTCGGGATGCGCTTCGACGACATGATGCGATCGCTGATTCGGCCGCCTTCGTCGTAACCATCCGGATACACGCCAGACTTCGGGTCGCGTTGGTCGGAGCGGCCAAAATCAGTGTCACGGTCCCCACCGTAGACGCTTGGATCATGGTCAGACACCGGCACGTCGCCCCGCTCGATTTTTTTAACGACGGGGGTGGGTGACGGGGGAGGAACGGGGAACTGCTGGGCCTTCTTGGAATCGGGGAGTTTCCTCATTGCTTCTGTGCACTCACGCAGGGAAGAGGCAAGCGAGAACGAGGCCTTTGTTATTCGGGCGAGAATCTCTGTGGATTTCTTCTCGCGTGCCGCATTCGCCTGCGCTTCGACGGCATTAACGTAGGCCTCGCCCGTCGTCGCAAGGGAGTTAAATGGAAGACCGAAAAATCCCATGTACTTCGTATACGGGATGACGACCTGCGCGAGGTCGCGCATCGCCGCAGTCTTTGAGTCGAGGAGGGCGGTTGGGAGGAGCCGCGCGTCCTCGGCGGCGTGCCTCAGCATGCGGCGCGCCTCCACGTAGTGGGAGAAGCCGCTGACGTACCCCGTGAATTCAGCGTCATAACGGGACAGTGAGGCCTCAAGCCACTTCTTGATAGCCTCACCAGTCAGGCCTTCAAACCCCTGATACTCGCGAAAATGCCTCACGCGATCGACCATGTCTGTGAACCCTTCAATAGTCTGCCTATGAAGGGGGTCGTGTTTTTCGAGCTGGATCAAGCCTGCTTCGGCTGCTTGGGCGAACCGCATCAGCTGTTCGTATTTCGGGCTGGCAACCATGAAACTTCTCCTTGTTCCTGGAACCGCAGGGGGATATTACTGGCCGGTGATCGTGGGGCCGCCGGGCGCGGATTGGCCGAAGTGGGACGGACCCGAATACGCGGCATCCGCAGCAGTGGGTGCAGCGGTTGCCAACGTGTCGGACCCGTCAGTCTGGACGGGGGCACCGCTTTCATCGGCCTCCTGAGCGGCGGGGGCACCCGCCTGTGGGAGTCCCTTTCCGAGCTTCTCTCTGATCTCAGGGTTGGTAATGCTGTCCTGGATACGTTTCAGGTCATCGCCTGTGGATTGGTTCACGCGAGCGAATTCTGCGATGGCGAGGTCGACGTTCGTGCCGAACTCGCGCAGAGCGGCTTTCTCCTGATCGAAGGCTTTGTAGCAGGCAGAGAAGAACGCGTCGACGGCCACGCGAAGATCCTGCGCCGCAGGTTCGGGCGTCCAGTCTTGCGGGGTCTGTCCTTTGGCTAGGTCCCCGACCGCTTGAGAGCTCTTCTGCAGGCCTTCCTCGCCCTGAGGAACGTCAGACTCCGTGAGCTTGTGTGAAGAGGAGTTGAAAGCGACGTCAGCCATGGCTTACCTCCTGTGTGAAGGAACCGTCGAACGTGTGTCCGGCGAAACAAAGATGGGATCTTGCTCAGGATATGTTGGTTAACTGCTAAATACAAGTTACAAGGGGACTCATAACGCCCCGGGTGCTCGCTCCAGGAGGTAGGTAAGCAGCGTGATTGCGCCCGCCTTAGACAGGGGTTCGTTCCCGTTGCCGCACTTGGGCGACTGGACGCAGCGCGGGCACCCGGACTCGCAGTCGCAGGAGGAGACGGCCTCGAGCGTGGCGGCCACCCACGACCGGGCGCTGTGAAAGCCGGCGAGCACGTGCCCGGCGCCGCCTCGGAATGCGTCGTGGATAAAGACGGTGGGTGCGCCCGTGTCGTCGTGCAGCTCGGTCGACAGGCCGCCGAGGTCCCAGCGGTCACAGGTGGCGACGATGGGCAGGATCCCGATCATCGCGTGCTCGGTCGCGTGCAGCGTGCCCGCCAGGTCCGCGGCCTCGATCCCCATCGTGGCCAGCGCCGCCGGAGTGAGGGTGAACCACGTGGACTTCGTGGGCAGCGTGTGGGTGGGCAGGAACAGCTCGATGTTGCGGATGAACTCGAGCCCGGGCAGGCGCAGCAGGTCGTAGTCGGTGACCCGCGTCGACACGTTCGTCGGCCCGTGATGCCAGGTGACCGTGCCGTCGCCGCACACGTATGTCTCCTCGATGGCGCACACTTCGACGCTCGTGTGGGTCGCCGAGCGCGTGCGCAGGGGAGTGCGCACCTCCTCGACCAGGGCGACGCGCACGTCGTCGGCCCGCGCGGGCGGGATGATGATCGACGAGGCCTGGGCCCCCTCCCGCTCCCCGGCCCCGAGGTGCTCGGTTTCCCGGGTGCCGCCCGGCGCCTCGGGCAGGAGGGCGCGCGGCCACCCCTGGGCGGCGGGGGCGGTGGGCGTGGTGAGGGAACTGAGGCTCAGGACGTGGAAGGTGCGCCCCTGGTGGATGTAGATGGCGCCGGGGAAGACGTGGGCGTCGGCGGAGGCCTGGTCGATCGTGCCGACGACGGTGCCGGTGGCCGCGTCGACGATCTGGACGTCGCCGGCGGCTCCGCGCAGGTCGGTGAGGTCGCTGGGGCGCTCGGGGCGAGTGGCGTCCCAGAAGTATCCGGCAGGCCGTCGCTTGAGGTAGCCGTCGGCGACGAGGCGCTCAGTCACGCCTCGCAGTTCCTGGCCAAAGTAGGTGATATCGGACGGCGTGATCGGCATTTCGGCGGCCGCGGCGGCGACGTGTGGGGCCAGCACCCACGGGTTGGAGGGGTCGATGACGGAGGCTTCGACCTCGCCGAGAATGTGCTCCGGGTGGCGCACCAGGTACGCGTCCAGCGGGTTGTCGGAGGCGATGAGCACGGACGTGCCCGGCGCTCCCGCGCGCCCGGCGCGGCCGATCTGCTGGCGCAGGGATGCGCGCGTGCCCGGCCAGCCGACTGTGATCGTCGCGTCCAGGCCCGAGATGTCCAGGCCCATTTCGAGCGCGGACGTTGTGGCGAGCGCCCGCACGCCTCCCGTGCGGATCGCCTCCTCGAGCGCCCGGCGCTCCTCGGGCAGGTAGCCGCCGCGATATGCGCCCACCCGGCCCGCGTTCGGGGAACCGCGCGACGACAGGCGGTCGCGCACCTGCGCGGCCACGGCCTCGGCCCCCGCGCGCGAGCGCACGAAGGCGAGGAGGCGCGCCCCCTCCTCGACGAAGGCGGTAGCCAGGTTGGCGGCCTCGACCCCGGCGCTGCGCCGCACGATCGGGACCTTGAGGGTGGCAGTGCCGGGCGGCGCGTCGAGGGCCTCCAGGAAGGAAGAGATGTCGACCTCGGACTCGTCGGCCATGATCGCGCCCTGCCACAGGACCAGCTCGTGGGCGCCCGCCGGCGAGCCATCCTCGGTGATGGCGACCGCGTCGCGCCCCGTGAGTGCGCGGCCCACAGCCGCCGCGTCGCGCACGGTCGCGCTCAGCATGACGACCCGCGGATTCGCACCCAGGTGGTGGGCGACGCGCAGCAGACGGCGCACGACCAGCGCAATGTGCGAGCCGGTCACGCCGCGCCAATGGTGGGCCTCGTCAATGACGATGAGGCGCAGCGATGCCAGGAAACGCGACCACCGCTGGTGCGATGGCAGCATCACGTAGTGCAGGAAATCAGGGTTCGACAGGATCAGGTCAGCCCCCGCCCGCGCCCACTCCTTCGCCTCGCGCGGCGTGTCCCCGTCCACCGTCGTCGCGCGCACGCGGCGCAGCCTCTCATCGACGAGGCCGGGGCTCCCTTCCGGGGCGGACTTCCCTTGTGCGACGTCCGGTTTGTCGTCCTGGCCAAGCAGCGCCATGAGCGAGGCCAGCTGATCCGCCGCCAGAGCCTTCGTCGGAGCCAGGTACAGCGCCGTCGGGCGGCGGTGAATTGCGGAAATACGCGACGAATCCTCGGCCTCCACCAGGTCTGAGAGGATCGGCGTCCATGCGGCCAGCGACTTGCCCGAGCCCGTTCCCGTCGCGAGCACGACATCGCGGCCCTCGCGCACAGCGTCCAAGGCCTCGCGCTGATGAATCCACGGGCGCTCCACGCCGCGCCGTGCCCACGCGTCCATGACCGCGGGGCTGACCCACTGCGGCCAATCCGCGATCCGCCCCGAACGTCCCGGCAACGTCACGTGGCCGAGCATCCGGTCGTCCCCAGCGCTCAGGCGCTCCAGAACATCGAGCAGGTGCGCGGGAGAAGGGGACGACAGGCCATCGCGTGCCTGATCGGGCGAGGAAGCCCCGGCCTCGTGCGATGAAGACGCCTGCGAAGAAGGTGGCAGGTCAGCGCTCATTCGCGCCCGGATTCACCGAGCCCCAGCGCCTCGGAAGCGGACTCCTTCACGTACTGGATCGCCGCAATACCCGTCGAAATGCCCGACGAAATTGCGTCACGCAGCTGCACGTCCGACAGTCCGGCCTCCGTGTCCACGACGAAATCCGCGTACACGCCCAGCGTCCCCTCCGGCGAGGTCGCCGTGTACACCGTCGGGAAATACTTCTCGCGATTCCAGTTGTCGGCGGTCGCAAACAGCGCGGGTTCCGCGCTCTCAGCCGGCAGATCCGACTCCCACAGCGCACGAATCGACAGGAAACGACCCGCCGCATCAAAAGACACGAGGAATGGAATCTCGTCAAAAATTGCGCCCGCCGCGCGACCCTTCTCGATCACGTCCAGCGCGTAACCCATCTCGCGCACGGCCTGAACGACCCGCTCAAAATCGGCCGGGTAGGGGGTCACCTCATCCTCGGGCACCACGTACGGAACGTTCACAGCGACACCTCCCGACCCTGGGAATCCCAATCCACGAACCCGGGCAACGTCACCTCAAGATCCGCGAAGAACCCCATGATCATCGACATGGACGTCTCAAAGAAATTATCCAACTGAGCCTGCGTAAGCCCCGACATGACCACGACGTTGCACTCCGCGATCAGGCCGTACTGCGTGCCGTCCTCCAGGGGCGCCACGTACGCCTTCGGGCCAGTGCGCGTCGAATTGCACGTCGCGACCTCGCGGGCGAGCTCACCGAACTGCTCCGGCGTGCGCGCAATCCCGCGCCACTGAGCGCGCAACTGCAGGATCTGAGGGTTCGTCGCATTCCAGAAAAAAGCGGCATTTGGCGTCAAATAAGCCAGCTCGCCCTCGTTGTAGTCGCCGAAACGCACGTCCCGGGAACGCAGCAAATCCCGAATACGATCGGTGCTGACAGGTGAAGATGCAGCCACTGACAACTCCCGCGTGAGACATACAGAATCGGACACCTCCACTGTAACCGAGGCCTCTGCCCCGCGCGCGCCCACGTTGTCCGACAAGTCTTGACATGGGGCCTCCCGTCTCTCTTCGACGAGGCCGGGGCAGGTACGCAGGACGCCCACCCGCTGTGTGCTTGCCTTCGATTTGCGAGAAAGCGAAACCAATACACGCGCCAGCGCCCCGCTCCACTACAGTGGACACGGAGTACGGCATCGACACGAATGAACGGAGGACACCATGGACGACCCCAACGCCGCCCTGCCCTCCGACCCCACCGTCGACGAGTCCTACACCAAAGGCTCGCGCCCCGTGCGCCCCCGCGCGCGCTCGTCGGCATCCGCCGAGACCGCCGGCCGCTCCTCCCGAGCGGACAGCGCCCCCGCCACCCAGCGGCCCGCCCGAGGGCGCACCCCCGGCCCCCAGGCCAACGGCGAGGCCCCGGCGAGCGGGCCCCAGCCTCGTCGACTCCTGTCCGACTCCTGGTACCGGCTCAAGCTCGCCCGGCGTCTCGGGGGCGTCACGATCTGCCTGCTGCTAACGATGCTCATCAGCCACGTGGCGCTCGCAACCGCGCCCGGGCAGGTCCTCGACACCATCCTCATGGAAGGCACGATGCGCTCGGCGAGCCGCTACGAGTCCTTCTCGATGCTCATCACCGGCATTGTGTCCGTGCCCGTCATGGTCGCAGCCGGTATCGTCGTCGCCCTCGTCGCCGCCGCGCGACGGAGGCCCACGCTCGCGGGGCGTGCCCTTGGTGCTGTCATCGGGGCTAACATCACGACACAGATCCTCAAGGACTACATCCTCACCCGCCCCAACCTGGGTGTTACGACGGGTGCAGGCAACTCCCTGCCCTCCGGGCACACCACCGTCGCCGTCACCCTGTCACTGGCCCTCATCGTCGTCGCCCCGCAGTGGTTCCGCAGTCCGTCTGCGTGGATCGGCTGGGCGTGGACATCCCTCATGGGCGTGTCCGTCATGATGGAAGGCTGGCATCGACCCTCCGACGTCGTCACCGCCGCCCTGATCGCTGGGGCGTGGGCCCTTGCCCTCTCACCCATCGAACGGCGGCCCCGGCACGGCGCAAAAGTCCAACGCGTCATGGTGTGGGTGAGCCTCGGACTCATCGTCATCGCGCTGCTGGCCACCGGCGCCGCCATGTGGGGCTTCAGCATGTCCGCAGCCTCCCCTGGATCCGGTTATGGTTTTGAGGACTTCCTGCAGGTGCGCCCCTGGCGCTCGCGCGTCCTCGGTGTCGCCGCCGTCGCGTGGGTGAGCGCCGTGTGCGGCCTCATCATGCACGAGGTCGACCGCCTCGCGGGTGAGTAAATCCTGCTGCTGTCGCTTGTTCCCCGACAGATCTCCGGCCGCCCCGCGGCCTGCCCGCTCGCTCGCCGTCTGCGCCCCGTGTTGTTGCTGTGTGGCACCGCTGGTGTTCCGGGCGCCGGAGGGCCCGGCTGTGGGGCCGGGCCGCTGGGTGTGCCGGTGGGCGGCGGCCCGCCCGCGAGCCGTCCGTGCCGCGGGCGGCGGCCGGCCCAGTTGATGGTGTTGCTGTGTTGCCCCACGGGTGTTTCGGGCGCCGGAGGGCCCGGCCGCCCGCGAGGCTAGGCGCCCTCACTTCGTTCGGCGCCGCGCCTCGAAGCCCGCCCGTGCCCTCCGGTCCCTCCGGCGCCCTTCACACCAGTGGCGCTTGCGGTGTGCTGGGTGGCTTGGCGCCGCGCCTCGAAGCCCGGCCAGGCCCCGCCGCCCAGCAATTTCGCACGTAATTCCCCTGCGACTCTTTCAAACATTGAATTCAGATCGTTGGAATTGCAGCGTTTTCTGACTTTGTTGGAACTTTATCCAATCGAATTACGTGCGACTTTTCTGGGATTTTGCCCCACTGTCGGTGATGTCGCAGGCGGTTCCTTTCTGGTGTTCTGTTGGTTCCTGTTGGTTCGCAATGTTGCGCGCCTGTTGTTGTGGAGTTGTGTGTGGCTTGTGTTTGGTGAGGACTTGGGCCTGTTGGTTGAAAGAAATGTCGCCCCGGTGTGGGTGTGTGGTGTGTGTTGTGAAAGAAAGTTCGCCCCTGCATGGTGAAAATGGGCGAATTTTGGTTGTTTATGGCGTGCTGGGGCGGTAAATGTTTCATTGTATGGTGCTGTGTGTGGAGCGTGGGCGGATAATATTTCATCGCGTGGTTTCGTGTGTTGTGTTGGGGTGTTGTTTCTGTCGTGCCTGTAGTGGCGGGGATGCGCAGTTGTGTGCTCGAAGGCCCATCAACCTCGTGCCATCTTCCAGTCTGCATGGCCTGCTGGAATGCCCCTGGCGTTGTGGGGCTTGGCCAGTGGATAATGGGGAGACGGGTGGCACGCCGTCGACGCCCGTATAACGCCCAGCCGCAGTTCCGTCCCGAAAGGACCGACATGCCTCGTCCCGCATCAGCCGTCGTCACCTCCAAGCCCGCGCGCTTCATCCTGGGCCTGCTGCGCATTGCGGTCGGTTTCATTTTCCTGTGGGCGTTCCTGGATAAGACGTTTGGCCTGCACTATTCGACGGGCCCGTCGCGCGCGTGGATCAACGGTGGCACGCCCGCGCAGAGCTACCTGACGGGCGCCACGACCGGCAAGCCCCTGGCCTCCTTCTTCGAGTCGCTGGCCGTGCCCGCGATGGATTGGCTGTTCATGCTCGGCCTGCTGTGTATCGGCCTGGCCTTCCTGCTGGGTATTGGCACGCGCCTCGCTGCCGTCGCGGGCGTCGTCATGCTGGGCTTCATGTACGCGGCGGTCGCCCCGTGGGTGTGGGGCTCCCTCAACCCGGTCGTCAACGAGCACCTGGTCGACGCGCTTGTTCTCATCCTGATCCCGCTGACCAGCGCGGGCGACACGCTCGGCCTGGGCTCGTGGTGGAAGGGCCTGGGGCTCGTGAAGAAGCTGCCCTTCCTTATCTGATCCGCATCGATCGACGAGGCCGTGGCCGGGTTTCCGGTCGCGGCCTCGCTGTGTTGTTGGCCGGTGTGTGGGAGCGTTGTCCGGTCGATCCGCGCAGTTTTGTGACGGGACGTTGATCCCCTATGGATGTCGAAAAAGGGCGCGCGTGACGAGCGGAACTGCTCGCCGCGCGCGTCGCGCTTCTGACGCACGCGTGACACTAGATATTGTGGTCACCGTTCGCATCAAGCACTACATCTAGTGATTGATGGCCGTGTTCCCCTAGATCTAGGGGAGCCTCGCGCCGGGCGGAGGAAACCGCCTCCACCCACAGTGCCACGGCCTCGCCCCACGAGGACGGAGCATCCACGACGTGTCGATCACGCGTCCGAACAGCAGTACTGGCCGCCCACAGAAGCGCAGGGTCAGAGGCGCCCGCCGCCCCACACAGTTCCACGACACCACACACATCTCTCACAACCCAGTTCCCAGCAGCCCGCAGCACCCAATGGAATCAAGACAGGAAGAACAATGACCAGCTCACCCCGCTACGACGTCGACGCCATCGCAACCGTGCAGGAGTACCTCGACCGCTCAGATTGGCGGGTGAACGCCAACGCGAACCAGGGGTATTCGCTCGGTGGCCTGATCTTGAACTCGGCGGGCAAGATCGTCGCTAACTACTGGCTCGAACACGTCTACACCCCCGAGATCGGCGCGCCGCACCGCGAGGGGGACTACCACATCCACGACCTCGACATGTTCGCCGGATACTGCGCCGGCTGGTCTCTCAAGCGCCTCATCCAGGAGGGTTTCAACGGTGTTGGTGGCGCGATCGCCTCGGCCCCGCCCAAGCACTTCTCCTCGGCCTGCGGCCAGATCGTCAACTTCCTCGGCACCCTCCAGAATGAGTGGGCGGGCGCCCAGGCCTTCTCATCCTTCGACACCTACATGGCCCCCTTCGTGCGCCTGGACGACATGGAGTACGAGGACGTCGTGCAGTGCATGCAGGAGCTCATCTACAACCTGAACGTGCCCTCGCGATGGGGCAGCCAGTGCCCCTTCACGAACCTGACCTTCGACTGGACGTGCCCGGACGACCTCGCGGACGAGCACCCCCTCATCGGCGACGAGGTCGTCGACTTCACCTACGGCGACCTTCAGCGGGAAATGAACCTCATCAACCGCGCGTTCATCGAGGTCATGACGGGCGGCGATGCGGACGGGCGCGTCTTTACGTTCCCGATCCCGACCTACAACATCACCCCCGACTTCGACTGGGAGGGCGAAAACGTCGACGCCCTCTTCGACATGACCGCGAAGTACGGCCTGCCCTACTTCCAGAACTTCATCAACTCCGACCTGGACCCGCACATGATCCGCTCGATGTGCTGCCGCCTCCAGCTGGACCTGCGTGAGCTCCTTAAGCGCGGCAACGGCCTCTTCGGGTCGGCCGAGCTGACCGGCTCGATCGGCGTGGTCACGCTCAACATGGCGCGCCTCGGCTACCTCCACAAGGGGGACGAGGAGGGCCTCGTCGCGCGCATGGACGAGCTGATCGACCTGGCCTCGAAGTCCCTCGAGATCAAGCGCGAGACCATTCAGTACCACATGGACCACGGCCTGTTCCCCTACTCGCAGCGCTACCTGGGCACGCTCGATAACCACTTCTCGACGATCGGCGTCAACGGCATGAACGAGATGGTGCGCAACTTCAGCGACGACGCCTACGACCTGACGGATCCGCGCGGCTTCGACATGTGCGTGCGCGTCCTGGATCGAGTGCGCGAGCGCATGGTCCAGCTCCAGGAGGCCACCGGCCACATGTACAACCTGGAGGCGACCCCCGCGGAGGGCACGACCTACCGCTTCGCGAAGGAGGACCGTAAGCGCTTCGGTGACATCATTCAGGCGGGTACGCCCGACGAGCCCTACTACACGAACTCCTCGCAGCTGCCGGTGGGCTACACGGACGACCCGTTCCAGGCCCTCGAGGATCAGGAGGTCCTGCAGGGCAAGTACACGGGCGGCACGGTCCTGCACCTGTACATGGGCGAGCGTGTGTCCTCGGGCGAGGCCTGCAAGGAGATGGTGCGCCGCTCGCTGACGGCCTTCAAGGTCCCCTACATCACGATCACGCCGACCTTCTCAATCTGCCCGGTCCACGGCTACCTGGCCGGCGAGCACTTCACCTGCGAGAAGTGCGCGGCCGCCCACCCCCACGCGGAGCCGCAGGCCTGCGAGGTGTGGACGCGCGTCATGGGCTACTTCCGTCCGGTTCAGTCCTTCAACATTGGCAAGAAGGGCGAGTACCACGAGCGCCAGATGTTCTCCGAGAGCGCCGCGGATGCGCACGGTGAGCTCGTCAGCGCGTTCCCTCCCGCGGGGAGCCGCTGACGTGGGCGCCCGTCCCCATGACGGCGAGGCCGGGGCACCCCGGGAGGGCACGCTGAGCCTGGGTGTCCCCGGCCTCGTCCGGGGGCGGGATGCGCGCGAGTGGACGCCGGACGACCTGCAGATTGCGGGCCTCGTTCCGATGTCAACCGTGGATTGGCCGGGAAAGTTCGCGGCGTCCCTGTTCCTGCAGGGGTGCCCGTGGGCGTGCCCGTACTGTCACAACAGCGCGATTATCGACCCGCGCATCCCGGGGGTGGTTGCGTGGAGCGCGCTCGAGGATCTGCTGGCGCGTAGGCGCGGCCTCCTCGACGGCGTCGTGTTTTCCGGCGGCGAGGCGACCCGCCAGATCGCGCTTGGGGCGGCGATGGCGCGCGTGCGCGAGCTCGGATTCGGTGTCGGTCTGCACACCGCGGGTCCCTACCCGCGGCGTCTCGAGGAGTTGCTCGGCGCGGGCCTCGTCGACTGGGTGGGCATCGACGTGAAGGCGACCCCCGACAATTACGAGGCCGTGGCCGGCCGAAGCGGCGCGGGCGAGCGGGCGTGGGAGTCGCTGGGCGTCGTCCTGGCCCGCCCCGAGGTGGACCACGAGGTGCGCCTGACCGTCTACCCGGACGGTCCTGGAGACGGCTTCGAGGTGGCGGCGCGGGCGCGCGAGATGGGGGTGCGCTCCTTCGCCCTCCAGCAGGCCCGCGACATGGGCACTCCCGACGGCTTCTCGGCGACGAGGCCGGGGTGGGATGATCAGGTTCGCTCCCTCGCGCGCGACATCGACATGCTGGACTTTGACAGATTTATCTTCCGTGGGGGCTCATAGAGCTTTTGTCAAGCGACAGCGCCGCATGTTGGGAAAAAATATGGGGAAGGTTTCACTTGTGACCACTGATCGCGGTATTGTGTAACAACCTCGTGACCGTGAAGTCTGGAGTTTCGATGGCTGAAGAGCTGCATTTCGACGATCCTGCGGCGGCTGCCCAGGACCCGTCGACCGACGCCGAAGCGCTGCGCCAGCTGGCGTACCGCTACCCCGAGCTGCGCCCGGCTGTGGCCGCGCATCCGCACGCCTATCGCGGGCTGCTCGACTGGTTGCACCAGTTCAACGACCCGCAGGTCAACGCGGCCCTCGAGGCCCGCGACGACTATGACGGCTACATCGACTCCAACGGCTACCTTGTCATGCACGGAGATGTGTCCGGCGCGGTCGCCGGTTCCTCGATCCGCACCTCCGAATCCGGCATGTACGTGCTCGGCCAGGGTGGCGTGAACTCTTACTCGCAGGTCGAGCGCACCACCCCCTACTCGGCTGTCGTCGGCACGAATGCTCCCGTCCCGCAGGTGGGTGCTCGCGAGCAGGTCGTCGCCCAGGTGCAGCGTCATTCCATCATGGGCAGCAAGGGAACACAGGATCCCGAGGCGACTGCCGTCTACCCGAGCGCATCCTCCGGCTCGTCCTACCCCAGCGCGTCGGGTACCCCTGCGCGGCCCCAGTCCACGCCGCAGGCCTACCAGGGTGCTGGCGCCTCCTACCAGGTGCAGCCCACGGCCTCGCAGGAGGTCGCCTCGCGGGAAGAGAAGGAACGCCGCGGCTTCCCGATGATGGGCCTCGTCCTGGGCATCCTGGGCCTGATCGCCGTCATCCTCCTCGGCTTCGTCATCTACGTCTTCACGCGCGGATACGAGGGGCCGGCCACGGGCTCGGACGCGACCCCCTCGACGTCCTCTTCGGCGCCGGCACACGCGACGCCCTCGCCGAGCGCGACCACGGAGGAGCCCGTCAAGTACCCGGCACCCGCCGGTGCGATCACCGTGGACGCCTTCTCGTCTCCGTCCGGCAACATCACCTGCTCCTTCACCGCTGACGGCGTCAGCTGCGGCATCAAGGAATCCGACTGGGCCGATGACGGCTACGCCTCCTGCTCCGGCAGCCAGGTCGGCGTCCTGAGCGCCTCGAAGGATTCGGCCGGACAGTCCTGTGAGAGTGCGGTGCCGGGCGGCGGCAACGCCCTCGCGTACGGCGCCGCAGCGACCAAGGGTGACTATGCCTGCCACTCCACGCAGGATGGCATCAGCTGCTGGAACACGAAGACCGGCCAGTCCTTCGCGCTGGCGCGCGGCGGCTGGATGACCGGCACGACCGGCGAGATCGGCCCCCAGAAGTTCAGCTGGAACGACTGACAACACGCGCATAACAGGGGCGGGCCCGAGGAAATCCTCGGGCCCGCCCCTGTCGTCTGCGGGAGCCTACTGAGCCTTCTCGATGGGGCCCAGGATCAGGTTCGCCCACGCGGCGTGCAGGGACTCCTGATCGGAGGGCTGGAAGAGGCCGGCGAGCGCGTCGCGGTACAGGCGCGAGAGCTCGTGCGTGTTGTAGTAGGCGCTGCCGCCGCATGCGCGCATGGCCTGCTCGACGGCGCGCAGCGTGGCCTCCGCGGCCGCATTCTTCGCCGCGGACAGCTGCGGCATCCACGAACGACCGCGGTCCGTGCCCTCGTCGATGTCACGCGCAAGCTCGCGGATCTGCGGGCCGACCGCGTTCATGATGAGGGCGGCCTCGGCGATGCGCCAGCGGATGTCCGGGTCGTTGGAGTAGGTTGTCTGGTTCTTCACCGAGCGGCGCTTTGCCACGTGCTCGGCGGCCACCTCAACGGCGCGCTCGCCGACGCCCTGGTAGGTGGCGGCCAGCAGGATCTCGAAGTGAGAGAAAATGCCGAAGATGACCGGGTCGGCGCTCGGTCCCGGATCCGTGATCGTGAGGATGCGCTCTTCGGGCACGGTGACGCCCTCGAGCAGGGTCGTCATGGACTGGGTAGCGCGCATACCCAGCGTGTTCCAGTCGTCTTTAATCGAGTAGCCTTCGTCGTCGCGGTGGACGATGCCGAACACGGACTTGGGGCCCTCCTCGGTCTCCGCGCGCCCGAAGATGAGCAGGCGCGTCCACACGGGGGACAGGGAGGTGAAGATCTTGGTGCCTTCGAAGGAGTAGCCGCCGTCTGCGGTTGCGGTCGCGCGCGTCGTCGAGCCGAAGAGCACGAGGTCGTTGCCCGGCTCTGAGATGCCGAAGCCAAAGACCTCGCCGGCGACGGCGTCGCGCAGGATCTGCTCACCGCGCGCGTTGCCGTGGGCGACCAGGTAGCGCCCCAGGCCGACGATGATCTGGTGCATGTTGATGCCCAGTGCAGTGCCGGGAGCCGCCTTGGCCAGCGCCGTCTGCTCGGCGGCGATCTCGGTCAGGCTCAGACCTGCGCCACCGAACTCAGCGGGGACGAACGCGGACAGGTATCCGGCCTCGCGCAGCTCCTCCAGATCCTTCTCGGGGTAGGTGTTGGCAGCGTCCGCGTCGGCGGCGCGCTCGTGGATGCGGGCGAGCAGGTCGGAATCCAGGAAGCTCATCGCGGTCCTCTTTTCGGTGGGGGTGAACGAGGCCGGGGCGCCCAGCACACGGTGGTGCCCATCGAGGGGTGGTGGCGCGCCGAATGTCCCCGTTACTCAGGGTGACCTTACTGTAACGCTGAGGGGAGGATGGGGCGAGATGTAATGTGCCTGACGGGGCGTTGTCTGGCCTCGGGCCGCCCCTATTAGCTAGGGTGGATACTGTGAGTACTCCGAACGCGCCCCGCCCTGCCCTCACTCCGCGTCAGCGTTTCCTGCGCGAGCGTCAGCAGCGCCAGAACACGACGTTCGCTGTCATCGGCATCGCGATGATAGTGGCCGCGGTGGCGGCCGCCCTCGTGTTCACAGGAATCGTTCCCGTCCCGTTCGGTAACGACTTCTCCGTCAAGGTCAAGTACGCCGAGACCGGCGACATCCCGTGTCCGACGGTGGACGCGAAGCCCGTGGCGCCCTCGCAGGTCACCGTCATGGTCATCAACACGACTCAGCACCAGGGCCTGGCCTCCAAGGCCACGGATATGCTCTCAACCGCCGGCTTCCAGACCGAGGAACCGGCGAACTCGGACACCGAGTACACCGGCAAGGTACGCATCACGGCACGCGCGGACTCAGTTGACGCCGCCTATTCGGTGGCTCGATTCTTCCCCGGCTCCCACGTGCGCCTCAGCGACGCCGAGGACACCACTGTCAAGGTCGAACTCGGCACCTTCTACGACGACACGATGAGCGCCGAGGACGTGCAGCGAGTCCTCAAGTCCAACGACTCGATCGAGCAGCCCGCGAAGTGCCGACCGATGTCGGGCACGACGCAGGACTAAGACAGAAGAAAAGGCCGCCCCGAGTGGGCGGCCTTTTCGCTTCTCTGCGGCGCTCGTTGAGCGCGAAGAGCCTCGGGCGATGGGGACGTCGCTGTCAGCGGTCGCTCAGCGGCCCGGCTGTGCCCCGGCCTCGTATGTTCTCCAGGAGTGCCTCGCCGTCCGAGCCGTACCAGACGGGGACGGACTCGGGGACGGTCCACAGGGCGTCGGGCACCATGGCCTCGAAGCTGCCGTGTGCCATGAACTGCTCGATCTCGGACAGGGAACGGATCGCGATGCCCGCGACGCACTGCGGGAACTCGCGGGCGAACTCCGCGTAGATTTCCGGGTCGTGCTGTCCGTCGTCGCCGACGAGGAGCCAGCGCATGTGCGGGAACATGCGGGCCAGGCGGCGCAGCTCGCGGCGCTTGTGCTCCGGTCCCGAGCGGAACCATCCCGTATTCGACGGGCCGAAGTCCGTCATGAGGAAGCCGCCGGCCGGGTAGCCGGAGCGCTCCAGGAAGGAACGCACCGTCGGCACGACGTTCCACGCGCCGGTGGACAGGTACATGATGGGGGAGTGGGTGCCCTCGGGCACGCCCTCCGACGAGGCCGACGAGGTCGTCAGCGTTGTCAGCAGGTGCGCCATGCCGGGGACGGCCTCGCGCGAGGACACTCGGTCCAGGAAGGCATGTCTCGCGGCCGTGACCAGGCGCGGCAGCATCGACACCATGACAGTGTCGTCGATGTCGGAGACCACGCCGAAATGCTCGTGGTCTGACACGATGCGCAGGCGCACGGAGGCGGGTCGGCCGGCGCGGATACGCCCCTTGCGGGGGCGCTCGTACATCGCCGAGGCCGGGGCGGGCAACGGGGTCGCCGTGCGCAGGGTGGTTGCGAGCTTGGCGGCGGTGTCCTCGGACAGGCCGAGCGCACGGATGTCGCCCGCGTGCAGGACCTGAATGGTCGCGTCGTGCCAGCCGGGCTCGAGGCCGTGGCCGAGCACCGTCATGTCGACGAATCCGCCGCGGTCTGCGAAGGCGAGTCGGCGCGCGTTGCCGACCGTGATGAGCACGGGCTGGCGGGGGACCTGCGCGTTGAAGAACTGTCGCCATCCGCGCCGCGTCTGCAGCCATGAGCGGCCGTCGTCGCCGCGCGCCATGAGGACGCGACCGAGGATGCGGGCGCTGCGCTCAGAGCCGATGCCGCCGAAGCCGACCACGCCCGGGTAGTACCAGCCCTGCGACATGGCGGCGACCAGCAGAGATGACGCGAATTCACCCACGCCGGCGGTCAGTGCCAGGGCGAGTGAGGGGGACTCGTCGTCGATGAGAGGAGGTCGAAGCAACATCAGGGCAATCATAGGGCTTCGCGGCCGCGCGGGCGCAAGAATCGAGGGGGGTTGTGTCCTTAGTCGAGAGGGAGCTCGGGCGTCGGGGCGGCCGTATTCTTACGCAGCGCGGGTAGGCCGATCAGCATGAAGAGGACCATCGCCCATCCCGCGCTGGCCATGGTGAACAGGCCGCCGCGAGCGCCGATAGCGTCGATCGCGGGTCCGGCGATCGCCGTGCCCAGCGAGGTGCCCAGGTTGATCGAGGTGGACATCCAGGTCAGGCCCTCGGTGAGCTTCGCGGGGGAGACGGACTTCTGGATGATGACGTTGACGTTCGTCATCGTGGGGGCGCATGTCAGCCCCGTAATGAGGATGACGATGGCCATCGTCCAGACGTTGAAGGCCACGGGGAACAGGCTCATGCCGATCGCCATTGCGATCACGCCGATCACGAAGAGCTGCCAGGTGGGGCGCCTCCACGTGCGTGCGCCGTACACGAGGGCGGCCGTCAGGGAGCCGATCGAGAAGAGGGCGAGGAGGATGCCGCCGAGCGCGGGGGTACCCAGCTCCTCGGTGAAGCTGACCATCGAGACTTCCATCGCGCCGAACGTCATGCCCATGCCGATGTAGGTCGCCGCCATGACGAGGACGACGGGCTTGCGGATGACGGATTCGCGCGGGGCGCTCGGATCGTGGGGAATGATCGCGGGCTCGGAGTCGCGGCGCGACAGGAACAGGAAGCCGCCCACTGCCAGGCTCGCGATCGAGATGATGAGGCCGGTTGCGGGGTGCACCGCGGTGCCCAGGACCGTGGAGAGCACGGGGCCCACGATGTACACGAACTCGTCGACCGCGGACTCGAGGGCGTAGGCGGTCGTCAGTTGTCCGGGCTTGTGCAGGATCGTTGACCAGCGCGAGCGCACGAGCGCGCCGGGAGCTCCCCAGGTGGCGCCCGCGAGGGCGGCCGGGATGAAGAGCGTCCACGCGGGGGCGTGCATGATGACGGCCGCGACCAGCGCGGACATCGACAGGACCGAGATCGTCCACGCGGGGCCCATGACGCGCAGCTGCCCGTGGCGGTCGACGCGGCGCGCGAGGATGGGCGCGCAGAGTGCCATGACGATGATGTTGACCGCGGCAACGGCGCCGGCCAGCGTGTAGTTGCCGTACTCGGTGCGCACCATCAGGATCGTTGACAATCCCACCATGGACATCGGCATGCGCAGCACAAGGCCAGCCGCGGAGAATTTCCAGGACTGACGGTAACGCAGAATGTCAAGATAGGTGCCGAGCATCCGTCCATTCTATCGCCGGGGCAGCGTCCCGAAAGCCACGTGGAATGGGGCGTACGTAACCATTCGGACCCTCCGAGAGGGGAGGGGAGACCGCGAAAAAGCCACGGCCTCGTCGAAAGGGGCGAGGCCGTGGCCAGGGGGAGGGGAAAGGTCTAGTCGGTCACCTCAAAGACGCCGACCTGGCCCTTTTCCGCCAGGGAGAGCGCGTGGTTGACGAACGCGTAGTGGCCGGCCTCAAGCGGCGTGAACTCCACGAATCCGCCCTCGGCGGCGCCCAGAGACAGGACCTGGCCCCAGCCGCCACCGCTCCCGCCGCCGCGGATCACGTAGGCGCCCTCGCGCCACACGGTGTCGAACTGGGTACCCACGACGTGGAAGGTTGTCGCCAGGTTCGGGCCCGCGTCCATGACCCACACGCGCACGCGCTCGTTGGTCTTGATCTGGATCGGGTGCGCCTTGTACTGGAAGGGCACGCCGTTGAAGGCCATCGCGTTGGGCTGCAGGGCCGACAGGAGCGAGGCGTCGGCGCTCTGCCCGTCCGCGCCCAGGTAGAGCTCGGACGCGACCATCACGTACTCGTGGTCGACCTTGTCCAGGTCGGTCGGGTCGATGATGACGGCCCCGAACATGCCGTTCGCGATGTGCATCGACATGGGTGCGGTCGAGCAGTGGTAGAGCCAGATACCCGCGTTCTTCGCGACGAACGTGTACTCGAGGGTCTGCCCGGGGTCGATAGAACGCATGACGTTGTCGGGGGCGACGAGACCCGCGTGGAAGTCCAGCGAGTGGCTCATCGTCCCGTTGTTCACGAGCGTGATGTGGAAGGTGTCGCCGATGTGCCCGCGCAGGATCGGGCCGGGTGCGTCCCCGTTGAAGGTCCACGTCTCGCGCGTCAGCGAGCTCGTCACGTTGACGGTCTGCTCGGTGACCGTGAAGGTGTAGTGGCGCTCGGTCTCGTTTGTGGCGGGCGGGAGCACCGGGTCTCGCGCGTCGATGGTCGCCGCGTAGTCCGTCAGGGCCGTCGGGGTGGCGGGTCCGGCGGCGGCGTCCTGGCCGTGGTCGTGCCCGTGATGCGCGTGGCTGCCCGAGGCCGAGGTCCCCGAGGAGGACGAGGACGCGCCCGTGGCCTGCACGTGCAGGGTCATGCCCATCTCGCGGTGACCCGGCAGGGAGCACCAGCCCTCGACGTCACCGGAGATGACGCCGAGGTCGAGTTCCTTTGTCTCACCCGATGCGAGTGACCCGGAGGACACGCCCGTCTCGAACACCAGGTCGTGGCGCTGGTCCCCCGAGTTCGTGAAGTCGATGATGAGGTGATCGCCGACCGGCACCTCGATGTGGTTCGGCGTGAACGCCATGCCGTCGACGCCCACCGACACGCGGGTCGTGTGCCCGGTCGGCGTCACGGACGAGGCCGTGGTCCCGGTCCCCGTGCCCGTGCCCTGCGTCGTGGGCGTGGACGGGTTGGATAGAAAGATAGCGAGAGCGAGCGCCACGACGGAGACGACGCCGACGATCGCGCCCGCCGTACGGCTCACGGGCGAGTGATCGCCCGTCGGGCTCATGCGCAGCTTGGGGGTTCCCGTCGCGGGTCCTGTCGGTGCGGACGCCTTCGGCTTCTTGCCTCCCGACGACGGCGAAGCGGATAGGTTCAGGTCAGCCACGGCGGCCTCCTTGCGTGGTGGGGGATGAAGAGGCGGCGCGCTTGGCGCGCGCCTGGGCCACGCCGCCGCGGCCCAAGAGGACGATGTCAACGAGGTAGGTGGCCAGCAGGACCAGCCATGCGGCGATGGTGAGACGCTCGGCGGAGACGCCGCCCAGGGATGCGACGGCGAGCGCGAGGATTGCAGCCACGTTGCGAGCCGCCTCCCGGATGGGGGCTGCGGCCTCGAGTACGCCGACGCCGACGCGCACCGCGGACGGGCCGCCGCCGATGACGACGGGCATCAGGTAGGTGAGCGCGCCGACGAAGAGCTGGCCCAGCCCGGCCGTGCCGAGGATCGGCATCCACGCGAGGAACGCCGAGCGTAGGCCGGTCGCGTCCGCCGCCTCGAAGGCGCGCAGGGACGCTCCCGCGCCAGCGACGAGAATCCAGGCGGCGCCCAGCATGAGGGACCATGCGCCGTATTCGGCGGGGCCCTTCGTCAGCGCCACGCGGACCAGCGGAACGCCCACGCCCAGGGCGGCTGCGCCCACGACGACGAGGAGACCCACGGAAGTCACGCGCATAGACCCGGCCACAGCGCCCGTGCCGGCGACGAGAAGCGCAGCCACCCACAGGGGCAGGGCGCTCGTCGCGAAGGACACAGCCCGCGGATCCATGCGCGTACGCATCGCGGTCGGCCCCAGCGTCACCAGGGTCCCACCCATCGTCAGGCCCACCCAACCGGCGACACCCGCCAGCGCGTGGGCGACCGTCAGGCGGTCCCGGGCCTCGGCCAGCCATGTGGGAGCGTCCGCGTCAAACATGGCCGCCGTGACGAAACCGGCCAGCGTCGCGCCGACCACCAGGAAGAACGCCGCCGCGATGTAGTAGCGGATGATGACCGCGAAACGCGAGGCCAGGCGCTCGCGGGATGCGGTGAGCAGCGCCCACCCGTGCCAGGCCGCGATCGCGCCGACAACGGTCGCGCCCGTGACGGTCGCGTGCCACAACCCCGACCACATGCCGCCGATGAGGAGCAGCAGGGAGAGATTAAACGCCGTGATTCGCACGGTGTTGTCGCGTCCCGCGCGTCGGTCGTCTGGGGCCAGGTGCGCGAGCGCGCGCGTGAAGTACCAGGACCACTGGAAGATCCCATTCGACAGGACGCCGAGGGTCACCAGGTGGACCATCGTCCACAGGTTCTGCGGGATGCGGCCCCGGGCGACGATCGTGATCGCCGCGGCAACGGCTGCCGCGCACATCCAGACGGTGGTCGCGCGGTCGGTGCGGGGAACGCGGGGCTTGTTCATCGGGTCTCCCGAGCGTTCGCGCGCGCCCGGCGAATCGTCACCGTCAGCGTCGTGGCGACGAAGAGGAGCATGCCGACGACCCCGAGGGTGCCGCCCAGGCGCCATGGGTAGGCGGCCTCGCGCGCGCCCGCGAGGAGGCGCAGGAGGAGAGAGACCTGCAGGAACGCGAAGGGGACCCACATAGCGGGGTGGTAGGGGACTTCGCGCCGGGCGACCGCCGGGATGATGACGGGAGCGTGGGCCAGCAGCATCGAGACGACGAAGCCGATCGTGATCGCGTGGACGCCGGCGTCGTACCCGTATCCGTCGAAGGCGGGCGGCGCGATCACCCACATCAGCGCGGGCACGAGCGCCCACGCGTAGCCGCTCAGCATGCACACGGCCGCCAGGCGTGGCAGGCCCTTCATGCGCACAGTGCCGCGCGCGACGTCGTGCCATGCGGTGTCGGCCATGAGGACACCCAGGCTCAGGCCGATCAGGGGGTAACCGATCGTCGGGGAGTAGAGTGCGACGGTCAGGCCCACCATGAGCGCGGCGCTTTCGGCGGTGATGCGCCGCTCGGTGGAGCCGGATGCGAAGGCGAGGCGCGCGAGCTCGACGCGCTCGCCGACGATCGTGACGATCAGGAAGGCCAGCCACCAGGGCACCGCGCGCGGCGTCTCGAGCCCTCGCCACCACAGGAGGATGCCGCCCAGGCCAATGAGAGCCCCCATCAGCTGGATGAGGACCGCGTGGGTGGCCTGACGGCGCGCCCACACGTAGCAGTAGATCGCCGTCAGCAGCGCCATGCCGAGGGTGATGAGGAAGCCGGGCATCATCCGCTCGGGCGCGAACCCGCTCAGGTGGGCGGCCAGGAAACGTGGGATCGGGAGGTTCGCGAGCGTCTCGCGCGCGGTTGCGTTCAGGGAGATGACGACCGCGCTGATGCCGCCGGCGCCGGTCAGCAGGGGGGCGGTGTACGCCCACGCGCGCCGCCCGTCGGACTGCAGGGCGACCGCGCGCTCGAGGCAGATCGCGGTGCCCAGGAACCCGTAGATCATGAGGAGTCCGTGCACGGTCCCCAGGCTCGTCGAGGCCACGGGTGCGAGCGCCCCTAGGCGCACGAGGGAGGCGTCCAGTCCCGCCAGAAGCGCGACGCCCGCGAGGAGGAGGAACGCGAGGCGGCCGACGGGCAGCCGGGGGATGGGAGGCCTCGTCGTCGCTATCGACGAGGCCTGGGCTGGCGCATCCGGTCCCGCGGGACGCGCGGGTGGGCGGGATGCCTCGCTCATGTGGGCTCCTGGAGTCGGTGGGCGTTGCCGGTGTTCCCATCTGGGGACAATGCCAAGGTAGCGGCCTCGTGCGCAGTTTTCTAGGGATGAAGGCGGTGAAATTGCGTGCTGGGACGGTTATGTTGGCCATCGAAGGGAAAACGCACCTCGTGACTACCCATCCGGTAATATTGTGCGGGTCACTATCAAGAGTCAATGGAGCAATTGATGAGCGATCTTCATTTCGTCGCCGGTGAGTTTCGTCGTCTCGCGTCGACGGCCCGCGACGTGGCGGATGCTGTTCGGCAGGCTCGTCCTGACGGAGGGGCCAGCGCCTTTGCCTCCGCGATGCCGGGTGCGGAGCTCACGTCACTGATGCAGAGCGTCGAAGAGAAGTGCGTGGACACGTGCACGGTGCTCGGACGAAACTTGGATAATCACGCTGATTCCCTCGACGCTGCCGATAGGGACTTCATCGCTACCGAAGAAGACAATGGTCAGCTCATGTCCTCGATCATTCGGGGACTTGGCTTTGGGGGCGTGAGCGAACGATGAAGTGGGCTGATCTGCGTCAGTGGCAGATGGGGCCGCTCAGCGAGCAGGCTCGGTCTTATGTGGACAAGCAGCGGGTACTTGCGCAAGCCGGTGACGACCTGCGCGCCGGAGTGGATGCTCTGGGTGGCGTCGGTCGGACGGTTACCGCGGCTCAGGCCGCCCTGCGCCAGGACGCGGCTGAGATCGCGAAGCAGGAAGAAAAGCTGGGCACGCTGAGTGACGTCCTGTCGTTCGCCGCGCATGGAGTCGCGAGCATTCGTTCAGCAGTGGCGAGCGCGGAAGCAGCTGCCGCCCGCAATATGCTGGCCATTCACCCGGATGGTTCCATCGGGTATGTCGGCCCCATGGAGGTCTCGAAAGAAGACGCGCGCCGGATTCGCCAGGCGATGAAGCAGCTGGCCGATCGCGTTGCAGAGATCCTCCGTGCAGCGCGGGACATGGTGCGCGAGATACGGTCGAAACTGCTCGCCTTGTCGATGCCCGGCGTAGCCGGAGCGCTGGGTGCAGTGGCGCCCATCGGCAAAGACTCGTCGCTGAAGCTGCCCCCGCCCGGCGCAACGGCGAAGGAAGTCGCCAAGTGGTGGTCCTCGCTTACCCCGGAGCAAAAAGAAAAGCTCATTAATGAGCACCCGTATGAGATCGGCAAGCTTGACGGTGTTGATGGGACGTCGAGGGATAAGGCAAACCGCCTCGTGCTCGACATCGAGCTGCCGAAACTCGAGGCTGAATACGAGGAGTATAAGAAGAAGGTGGGCCTGATCATTGACCCGTTCGAGGCTGCAACTCTCAAGAAGCTCAAGGAGCGAGCAGAAGCCGTCAGGAACATCAGGACAACGCTGGATCGCTCGGACGAAGACGGTATGCCTCGTCAGCTTCTGGGGATCGACACCTCTAACCCGCGCGTGACGGCGATCGTCGCGCAGGGAAACGTCGACACCGCGAAACACATCGGCGTTATTGTGCCGGGCATGCACACCAACGTGGCTGACAACCTGGACGACTACGACTACGACGCGTCGGTCATGGGCGCGAACGTGCGTAAGCACGCCCACGGCGAGGAGGTCGCGATGGTGTCCTACCTCGGCTACGACGCGCCGCAGAATATCGTCGAGGTCGCCTCGATTAAGAAGGCGAACGCTGGTGCGAAGCAGCTCGCCGGGTTCTTCAACGGCATGCACGCCTCTCGCGAATACGGCGCGGGCGACGCCCACGTGACCGCCGTGACCCACTCCTATGGATCGACGACGGGCGGAAAGGCGCTGACGATGATCGACGAAGGTGCCGTCGATGATCTCATCCAGTTTGGCTCGCCCGGATCGGGCGTCCAGGATGTCTCAGAGTTGAAGATCCCGAAGGGCCACGCCTGGGTCAGTGCCACGACTCGATGGCAAGACATGGTCCAAGGTATCGGCGATGATGGGAGATTCGGGAAGAATCCTGCCAAAATGCCCGGCTACAACCACCTGTCGGGCGATGTCGGCCACGGGAAGGGATGGTTTGTGCCCTTCCGGAAACACAGCTCCTACTTCAACGAGGGGAGCGAGGCGCTCGACGACATTTCGAAGGTTGTTGCGGGGCGCGGCGTGCCGAGGAGTACGCGATGAGAGAGTCGATGAACGCTATCCTGGCAGCTGTGACGGTGCACGTATCCGGTGCCGCGTTTCGAGGAGAATAACGGATGAATTCGGAACAGAAGGAACTGCTCGCTCGAGCGTCACGCATGGAGTCGATCGAGGCCTTCCAGCGCGACGTCGAACCGGCGATCATTGCGGCCCGCGATCAGCTGATGACGCGGGAGAACTATCGCGGCTACTTCCGTAACGACGTGATCGCCAGAAACAACGTCGGCGACCATGTCCTGTACGCCTTCATCTCCCGTAGCTACGACTTCGATGAGCACGACCCTGTTCGCGTTCGCGACGTGTTTGATGCCGCGCTGTCCCCTCTCGGGTTTGAGTGCAGTGAAAAGGCGGACGTCCTGCAGGACGGGACGACGGACACCGTGTTGATCTGGGGAAGCGAACGCTTTGGTGCGACCGTCCATGTCATGGTGTCCGAGAGCTGGCTGACGTCCATGAACTACTACACGGACCACTTGCGCAGCGACGGGTCCGTGACTGATCCGAAGACGCTCATGGAGCTGCGTGGCCGTATCCCCGAGTGGTTCGCCGACGTTGCCGCAGGTGCGCAGTCGTGACGGCAGCCATCTCGGCTCACCGATAGACAACGAAGGGGGGCGGCGCTCGATTGAGCGCCGCCCCCCTTACGCAACCCGCGTGAGCGGGCAGCGTCAGAGCGTCAGCCGTTCAGGGCGTCGGACACGACCTGCTTGGCGGCCTCCTGGACCTGCGCCAGGTGCTCGGCACCCTTGAAGGACTCGCCGTAGATCTTGTAAACGTCCTCGGTGCCCGACGGGCGCGCGGCGAACCACGCGGACTCGGTCGTCACCTTCATGCCGCCGATGGGCGCGTCGTTGCCGGGCGCGCGCACCAGCTTCGCGACGATCGGGTCGCCGGCCAGCTCGGTCGCGGTCACGTCGTCCGCAGACAGGGCGGCGAGCTTCGCCTTCTCCTCGCGGGAGGCGGCAGCGTCGATACGGGCGTAGGCGGAGGCGCCGAAGCGCTCGACCTGCTCCTCGTGCAGCTGCGAAGGAGTCTTGCCGGTCACGGCCAGGATCTCCGACGCGAGCAGCGCCAGGATGATGCCGTCCTTATCGGTCGACCACACGGTGCCGTCCTTGCGCAGGAACGAGGCTCCCGCGCTCTCCTCGCCGCCAAAACCGACGGTGCCGGACAGCAGGCCGGGCACGAAGTACTTGAAGCCCACGGGCACCTCGATGAGGTCACGGCCCATGGCGGCCACGACGCGGTCGATGAGCGCGGAGGATACGAGGGTCTTGCCCACGGCCGCGTCGGCGCTCCAGCCGGGGCGGTGCGTGAACAGGTACTCGATGGCGACGGCCAGGAAGTGGTTCGGGTTCATGAGGCCGTCGGGGGTGACGATGCCGTGACGGTCCGAGTCCGCGTCGTTGCCGGTCGCGATGTCGTAGGGGGTGTTGCCCTCGGCGTCGGGGGTCATGGCCTCGCGCAGGGACGCCATCGCGTAGGGCGAGGAGCAGTCCATGCGGATCTTGCCGTCCCAGTCCAGGGTCATAAACGGCCACGCCGGATCGACCTCGGGGTTGACGACGGTCAGGTCGAGGCCGTAGTGCTCGCCGATGGCCGCCCAGTAGTCGATGGACGCGCCGCCCAGCGGGTCGGCGCCGATGCGCACGCCCGCGTTGCGGATGGCCTCGATGTCGATGACCTGATCCAGCTGCGAGACGTAGTAGTCCAGGTAGTCGAAGGGCTTGATGTTCGGGTCATGCAGCAGGTCCGAGCCGGTGACGCGGGGAACGTTCTTCCATTCGCCCGAGTCAAGGAGCTCGTTGGCGCGCGCCGCGATCCAGCCGGTCGCGTCGGTGTCGGCGGGGCCGCCGTGAGGCGGGTTGTACTTGAAGCCGCCGTCGCGCGGGGGGTTGTGGCTGGGGGTGACGACGATGCCGTCGGCCAGGCCGTCGCCCTCGGTGCGCAGGTTACCCGGGGCGCCGTTCGCGCCGAGGATGGCGACGGACACGGCGGGGGTGGGCGTGTAGGAGCCACGCGAGTCGATGCGCGTGTCGATGCCGGCGGCCGCGAGGACCTCCAGGGCGGTGCGCCACGCGGGCTCGCTCAGGGCGTGGGTATCGCGGCCGATAAACAGAGGACCGTTGAAGCCCTGGGAGGCGCGGTACTCGATGATCGCAGCGGTGATGGCGATGATGTGCGCCTCGTTGAACTTGGCGTCCAGCGAGGATCCGCGGTGACCCGAGGTGCCGAACGCGACGCGCTGTCCCACGTCGGTCGGGTCGGGGATGATGTCGTAGTAGGCGGAGATGACATCGTCGACGTTGATGAGGTCTTCAGGTAGGGCACGTGTGCCAGCTCGTTCATGCATAGGGACAGTGTTGCACGTTACGTCCCCTTGTGGGTAGCGCCGTCCCACGGCGTGGACTTTTCCTTGTTTTCTCTTGTTCGAGGCCTTGGCTGGCCGTCTGGAAAAGGCCAGGTGACAGCGTGCGTCTCCCCGGCCTCGTCCGTGGGGGAGAAAAAAGGAAATGCACGTTTTCCCAAAAATGGCACCGAGCGACTATCCTATGAGATGTCGGTCACCGCAGACCGTGACTGTGTTGTCAGGAGGAACATCGTGGGATGGTTTGATTCCATCGAACATAACCGTTGGCTGAGTGGCCACATGCAGGCGCTCATTGAAGAGGCAGAAGGCGCGATCGTCGCGACTGGTTTCGCGCATCTCGACGCCGATGGAAAGCCTGATCTGACCCGATCGATTGACCTGGCCGTCACTGGTCGCATGGCCTATGTGTTCTCGCTCGGTGCGCTCATGGGTCTGCCCGGCACGCGCCGCTACGCCGACCATGCCGTCAAGGCGCTCACCAACTACTTCACCGACCCCGTCAATGGCGGTATGTGGTTCGCGATCAAGCCCGAGCCTGACGAGGACGGTCGCGGCGTGCCGTGGGACGAGGATGCGCGCGTCAAGTCGCAGTACCACACGGTGTATGCGCTGCTGGGCGTCGCCGCCGCGACGGTCGCAAACCGCCCCGGGGCCCACGAGCTGCTCAACCGCATGCTCGAGGAGCAGAAGGAGCTGTGGGCCGACGACTACGGCCTCGTGTGGGATCAATACGACGAGGCCTTCAATGAGCCCGTCCCCGTGCACACACTCGGCACCCTCATCCATACGATCGAGGCCTACATGGCCGCGGCCGAGGCCACGACCGAGCCCGAATGGCTTGATCGCGCCGAGAAGATGACGGCCTTTGCGTACAAGGTTGCCTCAAAGAACGGTTGGCGCATCCCCGAGTTCTTCAACGAGAAGTGGGAGCCCAGCCCCGAGGCGGGCAAGCTCCTCAACGACGGACGCCGCTACTACGAGGGCTACGTGACCGGCCACTCCATGCAGCTTGGCCGCTTCGCGCTGCAGGTGCGCGCGGGCCTGCGCTCGATGGGCTGGACCGTGCCCGACTACCTCCTCGAGATGGGAACCGAGCTCTTCGAGCGTGCCCGCGTCGACGGCTGGCGTCGCACCGACGGCAACCCCGGCTTCTCCACCGGCGTCAACGACGAGGGTGACCCCGTGCCCGGCGAGGACGAGCATCAGCAGTGGGTCGTCTGCGAGGGTGTGTGCGCCACCGTCGCCGTGCGCCGCGCCATGCTGGACGACGGCGCCCGGGTTTCCGACGTCGAGCACTTCGAGCACTGCTACCGCTCCTTCGTCGACTACATCCACGACTACCTCATCAGCCAGCCCGGTCGATGGGTGCGTCGCCTCGGTCCCCGCAACGAGAACGTGCAGCCCGCCAAGTCGTCGCGCTGGGACGTCTACCATGCCGTCCAGGCGACGCTTGCAATCCGCCTGCCGCTGTGGCCGCCGACGGCCCCCGCTCTCTCGCGCGGCCTCCTCGATCGCCCCGAGGAACCGGCCCCCGATAAGAAGTCCTGGAACTTCTTCGGGCTGCGCGGCTGACGCATCGGATGTCTGATGGGCTCGGGCCCGGGGATGCGAGGGTCGCATCCCCGGGCCCCGTCCTGTAGGATGTTCCGCGTCTGGAGGGCTGTCTGAGTGGCCGAAAGAGACGGTCTTGAAAACCGTTGTGTCAGCAATGGCACCGGGGGTTCGAATCCCTCGCCCTCCGCCGAGCCGGCCGCCCACGGGCGTCGTGGCGGGTGCACGTTCGCGCTCGCGGCGAAAATGCCCTAAAGTAGTCGGCACTGGAGACGTCGCATAGTCCGGTCGAGTGCGCCTCCCTGCTAAGGAGGTAGGGGTGCATAGCCCCTCGCGGGTTCAAATCCCGCCGTCTCCGCGCATGACCCCCGCGCTTCGAAAGAAGCGCGGGGGTTTTCTTATTCTCTGGCCCAGTGGGCGGGGAGCTATCCGGTGTTTGCGCAGCTAATTTGCAAGTTGGTTTGGGAAGCATGTTGTGCAGGGGCGTCGCACACACTTTGGGAATACTGGGTAATTAAGTAACTGGTGAGACCTGAGTGTGATGCATCACTAAAATATGAGACCGGCTATCATCTAACCCCTATTGCAGTGGTCATAATTTGATGATGCCGACAATGCTTTCCTGGCAATTGTTGAAAAATCTATTGTTGATGCTCAAAACTGCGTACTGACCAAGAGTTCAGAGAAGTTGTTACATTGCCGTTATGCCCGAAATTTCAACGAAATACACCGTTGTAGTTGTGGCTTAGGCGATAGTTGTTAGGCATGGTGGTGATGTCTGCTCCTTCACTAGGCTGGGACGCAAGTCCTGTCCACATTCTGACGATAGAAGGAGAAGTCGATGTCTCGACTGCGTCCGTTCCGCGCCCGTGTGGGCGTTGCGGGTGCCGCCAGCCTGGCCGCTCTCTCGCTTCTCGTCACGTCGCTGACACCCCTCGCCATGCGAGCCAGCGCCGCCGACGAAAGCACGCAATCGCCCGACGTAGCAACCTCGCAGGAAGCTGCCACGGCCTCGTCCAACTCTGAGGCCGTCGACACGCCTGCCGCCGAGGCCGGGGTCGAAGCCCCCGCCGCTGAGGATGGCGCCGAGGTTCCCGCCGCCGAGGTCGCCCCCGAGGATCAGCCCCGCACGCGCCGCACCCGCGCAGTTGCGGACGACCAGGCGACCCTGGCTCTGAACGTTGTGAACGACGCAGAAACCCTGCGTAGCCACGATGCGCAGATCACGACGATCAACTTCTCCTGCTCCTCGGTGACCACCCCCTGTAAGGGAGCCTTCATCGAGCTGACGCTGCCCGGCCCCATCACGCCGGACGGCCTCAAGCTCGCCGAGCGCGGCTACACGGTCGTCCCCGTGACCGGTGACAGCGTCGCCAGGACGGCGCAATATGTTGACAAGCCCGAGGATGGATCGCGCGTCCAGCGTTACCGCTTCACGCTGAAGGATCCGCTGCCCGCCGGCACGTCCGACCGTATCCAGGTCACCTGGAACTACAGCTACTACGACGCGCCGAACAACTCGACGACCACCCAGAAGGTGACCTTCAGCGCGCAGAACGCTGAGAAGCTCGAGAACGAGCTCACCACCACCTGGACCGCCGATACCGACATCGCGATCGAGAAGAGCGGCCCCACCAACAAGGCGAACTACCCCGCCGTTGGTGGTGAGACGACCTACAAGCTGCGCTACGGCTATCAGCAGATCGACCAGGACAACCCCAACAAGGTCGGTATCCGCTGGAACGGCTCCTCGCTGAAGAACGGCCTGAACGGCCTCGGCTTCGTGGGTGTCCAGAACATCAAGGTTGTGGACCCGCTGCCCGCCAAGGCCGTCTTCGTCACGGCCTCTGACGGCGGCGTCTACGATCCGGCGACCCATACCGTCACCTGGTCCTACGACAAGTGGTTCTGGCAGAACCCGATCGAGTCGACCGTCACCGTGAAGTACCCCGAGGGTACGGTCACGCTCGATGACACGGTCACCAACAAGGCGACCATCAGCGCCGAGGTCATGAACGACCCGACGAAGACCCTGACGAAGAGCTCTGAAATCACGCACGGCTTCGCCGAGCGCAAGGTCGGTGGCCGTATTGCTAAGTCCGGCAACGACTACCAGTACCAGGTTCGCAACGTGAAGACCCCTTGGCGTTTCTCCGCCAACAACACCGGTAACACGACGCTGCACATGCACTGGGACGATACTCTGCCCTGCACCTGGTCTTCCCAGGATGCTAAGGCCGCCGGCGCAGCCTGCGATACCCCCACGTTCGTCGGCCCCTACCAGTTCAACATTCTCGGCAAGTCCGGCTACGAGGAAAATGGCGGCTGGACCTTCGAGTACTGGACCAACAAGGGCAACCACGAGACCGTCAACTACACGAAGACGACCGGCCTGACCCTGCCCGAGGGCGAGTGGATCACCCGCTTCACGATCGATACCGACGTGGCACCCCAGACCAACGCGACGATCTTCTTCTATGGCACTGTGAATCCCGCCCTGCCGACGACGGAGCCTGCGGACTTCGCCTCGCACTACAACCCTGTGTACCCTCCGGAGAAGTACTACAGCTACGTGGCCTCCCCGGATTACGTGCGCTTCCAGAACTGCGCCAGCGGTACTCTGACTGATAAGGACACCGGCACCGTCGTCGCCTCGGACGACGAGGTCTGCTCCTGGATGCGCGTGCGCGACGAGTTCCCGAGCGTCCAGGCCTACAAGTCCGTGCGTACCAACCCCGTGGTCGTGGGCAAGCCCGCCACCTTCTTCATCAACGGTACCGCCAAGCCGGCCACCGAGGGTGGCACGCCCACTCCGTTCACGATCGTGGATCTCCTGCCCGAGGGCTTCGACGTCGATGACGCTTCGGGGATCGTCCCCGAGAAGCGCTCCACGCTGAAGAACCCCGACGGTACCCCCTACGACCTGAGCAAGGTCACGGTCGAGGTCGAGAAGAACTACAACAACACCGGCCGTACCCTCATCCGCTGGAACGTTCCGGATCCGGTCGAAGGCAGCCTGTACTCGACCTTCAATGTCAACGTGCTCGCGACCGCTCCGGCCGGTAAGAACACGAACGACGCCATGGCGTTCATGCCCGGCGACGGCGCGAAGGCGACCACCGAGGATAAGAGCCTGCGCAACACCAACTACTGCATCGGTAGCCGCGCGATCGACACCTTCGACGTGAACAAGAACGGCTCGACCACCGACTACGTGTGTAACGCCGCAATCGACTTCAACGTGGCCACGACCCCTTCGATGGCCATCGCGAAGGAAGTCAAGGGCAACAAGAACCCCGACTTCGTTCCGGCCGGCGAGGTCGCCGAGATCGACCCGGGTGCCGACGGCGCCTACCGTTTCACGATCTCCAACGCGGGTAACACCCCGCTGACCAAGGTCGTTGCCTACGACATCCTGCCTTACGTGGGTGACGTGGGTGTTGGCCCCGCCTCCTCGCAGGCTCGTGACTCTCGTTGGAAGCCGAACCTGAACTCCACGGCGTGGGCGTTCGAGTCGGTGAAGGAGAAGCCGGGTCGCGATCCCGAGGTTACGGCTGTTCCGGCCTCGGATATCACGGTCCAGTACTCGACGGTTCCCAACCCCTGCCGCGGCGAGGTCCTCTCCGCGGGTGGCGCCATGAATGACGCCCCCGCAGGTTGTACCCCTGACGCGTGGGGCGATGCTCCCGCCGACCTGACGACGATCACCGGCTTCCGCCTGGTGATGAACCGCGACATCGAGCCGGGCGAGAAGATCCGCTTCATCGCGACCATGACCTCTCCGGTTAACGCCAACCTCATCGCCTGGAACTCCGTGGCCATGTCCGGTGGCTCCATGCAGAACGGCAAGGTGTCCTACCTGCTGCCCAACGAGGCCCCCAAGGTCGGCATCAACGTCTCCTCCGACGTTGAACTGAAGAAGACGGTTGCCCGGGCGAAGATGAATGGCGACGAGCCGGTTCGTGATGCCAACGGTGTCATCGAGACGTTTGAGTCTGATGATGTCGTCATGCCGGGTGACTACATGCTGTACAAGGTGAACCTGAAGGCCAAGGGCCCGGCGGTTGCCTCGGGCATGAATGTTGCCGACGCTCTGCCTTCTGGTGTGGAGTACGTGTCCTCCGAGACGCGTGTCTGCCAGGATGGTGCGACGAACCCGTGCACGGGCCCTGTCTATGCGACCGCCAACTACGATGCGGCGGCTGGTACCTGGACCGCGATGGAGTCCGGCATTCTCGACACCAACCTCAATGTTGGTGGTACCGAGACGCTGTACCTCCTTGTGAAGGTCAAGCCCGCAACCGAGGGTTCGACCATCACGAACACGGCGACGCTGGGTAAGTTCGATCAGATCGACTCCAACCCGGATAACAACAAGGACAGCGCGACCTTCAAGGTGGGTGGCACCCTGTCGGGCACCATCTATAACGATGCCGATGCCTGGTGGACCTTCAATGAGGACAAAGAAAAGCCTTTCGAGGGTGTGACGGTTCGTCTGCTGGATGCGGACGGCAACCCGGTGAAGGACTCGTCCGGCGCCGACATCACCACGAAGACCGGCGCCGACGGTAAGTACACCTTTACTCGTCTGCCCCTGGGCTCGTACAAGGTCGAGGTCGTGCCGGGTGAGGCGAAGATTGACGGCACTGACGTGAACCTGGCCGACTACAAGCAGACCTACGGTTACGGCTCTTCGACATCGCGCTCCCAGATTGGTAAGGGCAAGCTCGTGACGCCGGACCCGATCACCCTGACGAGTGCCGCGCCGAATGCGACCAAGATTGATTTTGGTTTTGTGAAGCCTGTGTCGCTGGGTAACTTCGTGTGGTTTGACGCGAACAAGGACGGTATTCAGGATGCGGATGAGGTCGGTGTTGCCGGTGTCACCGTCACCCTGGATGGACAGCTGGACATGGATCTGGTCGTCGACGCCGATGGCAATCCCGTCAAGCCCGTGACCACGGACACCAACGGCAAGTACGTCTTCACGAACCTGCTGCCCAGCTCCTATGGCGTGACCTTCACCATCCCGGATGGCTACTCCGAGACCGTGAGCAAGGCGGGCGATGATCGAGCCATCGATTCCGACGGTTGGCAAACATGGACTGTTCTGAAGCAGGGTCAGGACGACATGACCATTGACCTTGGTTTGATCGCCGATGGCACGATTGGTGACACCCTGTTCTGGGACGTCGACAACAACGGCGGTTCCGAGCCCTCGGGTGCGGACAAGCCGCTGGCCGGCGTGACCGTCAAGCTGACCTACACGACCCCCGCGGGCGTGGAGAAGACGCTGACCACGGTCACGGACGAGAACGGCAAGTACTCGTTCAAGGACCTGGCTCCCGGCGATTACGTCGTGACTGTTGACAAGGCCTCCCTCGCCACCGTGTGCCCCGAGTGCACCGCTCAGACCCACGCCCCGTCGGGCGACCTGACGGCCTCGGAGGGCCAGGAGCTCTCGCTGACCTCCAAGGTGACGCTGAGCCCCGGCAAGATGACGAACAACGACCAGGACTGGGCGTTCACCGGCGTTGCCAACACGGCGATCGTCAAGGCCATTGCGGATCCGCTGGAGGCTCCGGCGGGTGGTTTCATCCCCGGCACGTCTGTGACCTACACGCTGACGGTGACGAACGAGGGCCCGAGCCCGGCGACCGGCGTCATCGCGCAGGATAAGCTGCCTTCTGGTGTGACGTTCGAGTACGCCGATGGTGACGGTACGTACGATGCTGCTTCTGGTAAGTGGGATCTGAGTGGTGAGGTGATCGAGAAGGGCGCGACGCGCACCCTGCGCATCACCGTCATCATCCGTGCTTCCGCCGCTGGCTCGGTTGTGACCAACACGGCCACGATCGAGAAGCAGGATCAGATCGGCGATAAGAAGCCGGACAACACCTCGTCCGTGCCGCTGACCGCCGGCTACACGATCGCTGGCAAGCTCTACAACGATGCCGACGCGTCGTTCAGCTCCAGCGACTCCGAGGCCCCGTACGCGGGCGTCACGGTTGCGCTCCTCAAGAAGGACGGCACCCCCGTCCTCGACAAGGACGGCAACCCGATGACGGCTGTGACCGACGCCGAGGGTAAGTACTCCTTCGTGGGTCTGCCGCTGGGCGAGTACACGGTCAGCGTCGTTGATCCGACGTCCGGTCCTCTGGCGGGCACCAAGCCCACCGAGGCCTACACCGGTCGCTACAAGACGACCGCGGACGTGACCATCGCTGAGGCGACCGGTTCGGTCATCGATGTGAACTTCGGTTTCGTCAAGCCCGCCTCTGTTGGCGACTACACCTGGATGGACGTCAACCGTGACGGTCTCCAGGACGCCGACGAGCCCGCCCTGCCGGGCGTGACGGTGACCCTGACCCGCGCCGACGGCTCTGCCGTGACGGATGCGTCGGGTAACCCGGTCGCTGCTGTCACGACGGATGCGAACGGTAAGTACGTGTTCGAGAACCTGCTGCCCGGCGACTACAAGGTGTCCTTCCAGGCGCCCGCTGGCTACGAGGCAACGACCTCGGAGGCTGGAGACGACCGCGCTGCGGACTCCAACGGAGCTTCGGCTTCGGTCACCCTGGCTCAGGGACAGACGGATGACACGATTGACTTCGGTGCCGTTGGTACTGGTGTGATTGGTGATCAGCTGTTTGTTGATGTCAACCAGAACGGTGGCAACGCCCCCGATGCCGGAGACAAGGTACTGCCCGGTGTGAAGGTCACTTTGACCTGGACCGGCCCGGGTGGAATCACCCGCACCTACGAGACCACGACCGATGCGGATGGCAAGTACAAGTTCGAGAACCTGCTGCCCGGCGACTACAAGGTCTCGGTTGATCCTGAGACTCTGCTGAAGGCTGAGCCGCTGCTGGATGTGTTGACGCATTCGCCTGCGGGTGATGTGGATGCCAAGAAGGTTGTGTCTGAGGATGCGAAGGCCGATAAGGACAAGCTGGCGCAGGCGTTCAACCTGAATACGTCGGTGACGCTGACGGGTGAGAACAACTCGAACCTGGATCAGGACTGGGGCTTCGGTATCTCGGCTGACACTGCGATTATGAAGGCGATCACCGATCCGGATGAGCAGGCTCAGGAGACCTTCGAGTTCACCCCGGGTCAGCGCGTGACGTACACGCTGACGCTGACCAATAACGGTCCGGGAGTGGCCACTGGCGTGAAGGCCTCTGATGAGCTTCCCTCTGGTGTTTCCTTCGTGGAGGCCCAGGGTGACGGCTCCTACGACTCGGCCACTGGTGTGTGGGATCTGTCTGGCCTGACTCTGGCCAAGGGTGATGTCAAGAAGATCACGATCACGGTTGAGATCACCGGTGAGGGCGCGGGCAAGCTGGTCACCAACGTTGCTCGTATTACTCACCAGGATCAGGCAGGCGATGACCCGACCAACAACGAGTCCTCGGCCTCGTTCAAGGGCGGATACAACCTGGGTGGCACGATCTACCGTGACTCGGACGCCTCCTACTCCAAGAGTGATTCTGAGCAGCGCTTTAAGGGCGTGACGGTTGCTCTGCTGAATGAGGACGGCACCCCGGTGCTCGACGCGAACGGTGATCCGATGACTGCGACCACGGATGAGAAGGGTGCCTACCAGTTTGTGGGTCTGGCTCCGGCCTCGTACCGCGTGGTGATCGTTGATCCCGACAAGGGTGATCTGGCTGGTCTGATTCCGACCCAGGCCTACACGGGCAAGGGTGCGACCGAAGCGACCGTGACGATTACGGATGCGTCGGTGCAGGGCGTGGACTTTGGTCTGGTTGCCCCCGCCACGATCGGTGACCGCGTGTGGAATGACGCCGATGGTAACGGTGCGGATAACGGTGAGCCGGGCGTGCCGAACGTGACCGTGATCCTCAAGGACGCCAATGGCGTGGAGGTGGCTCGCACCACCACCGACGCGAACGGTAACTACCGTTTCGCTGGCCTGGTTCCGGGCACCTACACGGTCGATATTGAGGTTCCTGCCGGTTTCAATGCGGCGACGACCTCGATGACCGTCACGGTTGGTGAAGGTGAGGAGAACCTGGATGTGGACTTCCCGCTCACGGTGATCCCCTCCCCGACCCCGGCTACCACGGTTGCCAAGGTGCTGGCTCGTACCGGCTCGGACGCGTCCGTCCTGGGTGGTATGGCGGCCATGGCAGCTATCGCTGGCTTCGCGGCTCTGGCGGGTAAGCGCCGCCGCGACCGCGAGGACGCCTAACCCCACGGGCGGGCACACACCCCACGCGGGGTAAGCCCACCACAGTGGTGAGGGGGCGCGAGACCAATACTGGTCCCGCGCCCCCTCCCGCATACCCACCCCGCCCCACATCAATGCGCTAATCAACTAACGGTCAATAGCTATGTGAGCTTAGGCACTTCACTGCCTTGTCGTTCGTTACGCTATTTCTGTCGACTCGGTCATTATTGAATGATCGAGTCAGCAAGGATTTCATGATTATTCGATAAACCTTGGTTGCTCATGCGATTGCGTAGCTAACCATCAGTTCAGAGAACTTGCTTAGAAACTGTTGAACACGATCCTCCCGACATTGCAGTCTTCAGCCCTCGCAATGCGCCGATGTGTAAGGGCTAGATAGGCGTCGGCGCCTTCACTACGCTGGTAGGCATCCTGTCCACTTTCTGCCCCCAAAGAAGGAGAAGTCGATGTCTCGACTGCGTCCGTTCCGCGCCCGTGTGGGCGTTGCGGGTGCTGCCAGTCTGGCCGCTCTCTCGCTTCTCGTCACGTCGCTGACGCCCCTCGCCATGCGAGCCAGCGCCGCCGATGAAAGCACGCAAGCAACCGACGTGGCGTCGTCCCAGGACGCCGCCACTGCCTCGTCCGATGCGGAGGCCGCCGACGAGGCCACCGACGCCGAGGGCGTTGCCGCCCCCGCTGCCGCTCGCGATGAGTCCGCCACCCTGGCGATGACCGTCGTCAACGACTCCACCACCCTGCGAGTCCGCGACCAGCAGATCACGACGATCAACTTCTCGTGCTCGTCGGTGACCACCCCCTGTAAGGGCGCCGTCATCGAGATGACACTGCCCGGTCCGATCACTCCGGCCGGGCTCAAGCTCATCGAGCAGGGCTACACGGTCGTTCCCGTCACCGGCGACGTTGTCGCGGAGAGTGAGAACTTCGTTGAGAACTCTGCCGACGGCGCGCGCGTGCAGCGCTACCGCTTCACCCTGAAGGATCCGCTGCCCGCCGGTACGTCGGACCGCATTCAGATTCCGTGGCACTACAACGGCAACGATGCGCCGAACAACTCCACCACCACGCAGAACGTCGTCTTCTCGGCCAACAACGCCGCCAGCGTTGAACAGACGCTGAGCACGACCTGGACCGCTTCGACCGACGTTGCCATCAAGAAGTACGGCCCGACGAACCGCCTGTACTACCCCGCAGTCGGCGGCGAGGCCACGTACGAGCTGAGCTACGGCTACCAGCAGAACGACACGACCAAGCCGAACGAGGTCGGTACCCGCTGGGGAGGCTCGGCCTACAACGGCAAGCTCGTTGGCATCGGCTTCCAGCAGGTGCAGAACATCAAGGTCGTCGACCCGCTGCCCGCGCAGGCTGTCTTCGTCACCGCCTCGAACGGCGGCGTCTACGACCCGGCCACCCACTCCGTGACGTGGTCGTACGACAAGTGGACATACCAGAACCCCCTCACCTCCACCGTGACCGTCAAGTACCCCGAGGGCACGGTGACGACCGCCGACACGGTCACCAACACGGCGACCATCACGGCCGAGGGCATGAACGAGCCGACGAATGTCGTGTCCAAGAGCTCCGAGATCACGCACGGCTTCGCCGAGCGCAGGGTCGAGGCCAGCGCTGAGAAGATCGGCACCTACAACCGCGACTACGCGCGCGGTGACGAGCTTCCCTGGCGTTTCGAGGGCAGCAACAACGGCAACACGACCGTGCACTTCCGCTGGGAAGACGTCATGCCCTGCACCTGGTCCTCCGAGGACGGCAAGGCCGCTGGCGATGGCTGCGATAAGCCCGCCTTCGTCGGCCCCTACGAGTTCAAGATTTCCACCAAGTCCGGATACGAGGACATTAGCGGCTGGACCTTCGAGTACTGGACCAACAAGGGTAATCACGAGACGGTGACCTACAAGAACACCCGTACTCTGACCCTGCCGGACGGCGAGTGGATCACCCGCTTCGTCATCGAGACCGACGTCGCCCCGCTGGCCAGGCCGACCGTCGACCTGATCAGCAAGGTCTCGCGCGACGTCCCGAAGACCGAACCCGCAGATTTTGCGAACCACTACAACCCCGTGCTGCCTCCGGAGAAGTACTACGACACCGTGGCCTCCGAGGACTACGTCCGTATCCAGAACTGTGCGTCCGTCAAGGTCACGGACAAGGACACGGGTACCGTCGCCGTCTCGAAGGACAACACGTGTAGCTGGACCCGTATCCGCACCGAGGTGCCCGGTGTTCGGGTCAGTAAGGAACTGCGTACCAACCCCGTCGTCGTCGGCAAGCCTGCCAGCTTCATGATCGTCGCCGAGGCCCGCAAGGCCGTCGACGGCGGTACCCCCACGCCGTTCACGGTCGTGGACCTGCTGCCCGAGGGCCTCGACGTGGACGACGCGTCCAACATTCGTGCCGAGAGCTACTCCGTCCTGAAGAACCCCGACGGCACCCCCTACGACCCGGCCAAGGTGAAGGTCGAGGTGGAAAAGAACTTCAACAACACCGGCCGCACCCTGATCCGCTGGATCGTCCCGGATCCGGTCGAGGGCGCGTTCTTCTCGAAGTACGACGCTAACGTCCTCGCCACCGCCCCCGCTGGCGATACGACGAACACCGCCTGGGCGTTCATGCCGGGTGGCGGAGCGAAGCCCTACGAGGAGGACCGCAGTGTCCGCAACCTCAAGTACTGCATCCGCAGTCGCGCTCAGGACACGCTCGACCTCAACCAGGACGGTTCGACGACCGACTTCCTGTGTGACTCCAGCGTGAACTTCAAGATCGCCACGACCGCAGGTATGACGATCGCGAAGGAAGTCAAGGGCAACAAGAACGCCGATTTCGTTCCGGCTGGCGAGATCGCCGAGATCGACCCGGGTGCCGACGGCGCCTACCGTTTCACGATCGCCAACGCGGGTAACGCGCCGCTGACGCAGGTCGTGGCCTACGACATCCTGCCCTACGTGGGTGACGTGGGCGTCGGTCCGGCAGCCAACCAGGCTCGCGAGTCCCGTTGGAAGCCGAACCTGAACTCCACGAACTGGACGTTCCAGTCGGTGAAGGAGCGTCAGGGTCGCGACCCCGAGATCACGACGGTTCCGGCCTCGGACATTACGATCCAGTACTCCACGGTTCCCAACCCCTGCCGCGGCGAGGTCCTGGCCGTGGGTGGCGCCATGAATGACGCCCCCGCCGGCTGTACCCCCGACGCGTGGGGCGACGCACCCGCCAACCTGGCTTCGATCACCGGCTTCCGCATCGTCATGAACCGGGACATCGAAGTGGGCGAGAAGATCCAGTTCGTCGCGACCATGACCTCCCCGGTTAACGCCAACCTCATCGCCTGGAACTCCGTGGCCATGGCTGGTGGCGTCACCGAGAACGGCAAGGTGTCCTACCTGCTGCCGAACGAGGCCCCTAAGGTCGGCATCAACGTCTCGACCGACGTCGAGGTCAACAAGACCGTGGCTCGCGTCAAGATGAACGGTGACGAGGTCGTGCGCGACGCGAACGGCCTGCCCGAAACCATCGAGTCGTCCGAGGCAATCATGCCGGGTGACTACGTGCTCTACAAGGTCAACCTGAAGAACCACGGTCCGGCCGTTGCCTCGGGTATGAACATCGCTGACAAGCTGCCCGCAGGTGTCGAGTACGTGTCCGCCGAGACGCGTATCTGCCAGGACGGTGCGACGAACCCGTGCACGGGCCCGGCCTACGCGACCGCTTCCTACGACGCAGCCGGCGGCACCTGGACCGCGATGGAGTCCGGCATTCTCGACACCAACCTCAACGTTGGTGGTACCGAGACGCTCTACGTCCTCGTGAAGGTCAAGCCCGCAACCGAGGGAGCGACCATCACGAACACCGCGACCCTGGGCGAGTACGACCAGATCGACTCCAACAAGAAGAACAACACCTCGAGCGCGACCTTCACGGTCGGCGGCACGATCGCAGGCACCATCTTCAACGATGCCGACGCCTCGTGGACCTTCGGTACCGGCGACGATAAGCCCTTCGAAGGCGTGACGCTGCGTCTGCTCGACGCGGACGGCAACCCCCTGAAGGACGACTCCGGCGCGGACATCACCACGAAGACCGACGCCGACGGGAACTACCTGTTCAACCGCCTGCCGCTCGGCTCCTACAAGGTCGAGGTCGTCCCGGGTGATGCGAAGGTCGACGGGACCGACGTGAAGCTGGCCGACTACAAGCAGACCTACGGCTACGGCTCCTCCACGGACCGTACCCAGGTTGGTCAGGGCAAGCTCGTGACCCCCGCGCCGATCGAGCTGACGGCCGCCGCGCCTCACGTGACGAAGGTCGACTTCGGTTTCGTCAAGCCTGCGTCTGTCGGTGACTACGTCTGGTTCGACGCAAACAAGGACGGTCTCCAGGACTCCGACGAGCCGGCTCTGCCCGGCATCACCGCAACCATCGCGGACGCGTCCGGCAACCCCGTCGTTGACCTGGACGGCAATCCGGTCGCGGCTGTGAGTACGGATGCCGCTGGTAAGTACATGTTTGCAAACCTGCTGCCCGGCGACTACAAGATCACCTTCACCAACCCTGTGGGGTATGAGGCGACTGTGTCGCAGGCTGGCGATGATCGCGGCGCCGACTCTAATGGCACCGAGTCTGTGGTGACCCTTGCCCAGGGCCAGGAAGACAAGACCGTGGACTACGGTCTGGTTGGTACTGGTGTGATTGGCGATCAGCTGTTTGTTGATGTCAACCAGAATGGTGGCAACGCCCCCGACGCCGGAGACAAGGTGCTGCCCGGTGTGAAGGTCACTTTGACTTGGACCGGTCCGGGTGGAATCACTCGTACCTACGAGACCACGACTGATGCGGATGGCAAGTACAAGTTTGAGAACCTGCTGCCCGGTGAGTACAAGGTGTCGGTTGATCCGGAGTCGCTGCTGAAGGCTGAGCCCCTGTTGGATGTGTTGACGCATGATCCGTCGGGTGATGTGGCTGCGAAGAGCATTGTGTCCGAGGACGTGAAGAAGGATGCTACCAAGCTGGCGGATGCGTTCAAGCTGACGGCTAACCTGACGCTGACGGGTGAGAACAACTCGAACCTGGATCAGGACTGGGGCTTCGGTATCTCCGCGGATACTGCGATTCTCAAGGAGATCACCACTCCGGATGAGGAGGCTCAGAAGTCCTTCGAGTTCACTCCGGGCGCGAAGGTGACGTACATGCTGACGCTGACGAATAATGGTCCGGGCTCGGCGACGGGCGTGACTGTCTCCGATCAGCTTCCTTCTGGCGTGAGCTTTGTGTCCTCGCAGGGTGATGGTACTTACGATGCGGTTACTGGTGTGTGGGATCTGTCTGGTCTGACCCTGGCCAAGGGTGAGGCGAAGAAGATCGCGATCACGGTTGAGATTACTGGTGATGGTGCGGGCAAGCTGGTAACGAACGTTGCCAGGATTACGCACCAGGATCAGCCGGGCGATGATCCGACGAATAATGAGTCGTCGGCGTCGTTCAAGGGTGGTTTCAACCTGGGTGGCACGATCTACCGTGATTCGGATGCGTCGTACTCCAAGAGTGATTCTGAGCAGCGCTTTAAGGGCGTGACGGTTGCTCTGCTGAATGAGGACGGCACTCCGGTGCTCGACTCTGAGGGTAACCCGATGACTGCGGTGACCGACGAGAAGGGTGCCTACCAGTTTGTGGGTCTGGCTCCGGCCTCGTACCGCGTCGTGATCGTGGATCCCGACAAGGGTGATCTGGCTGGTCTGATCCCGACCCAGGCCTACACGGGTCGAGGCGCCACCGAGGCTGCGGTGACGATTACGAATGCGTCGGTGCAGGGCGTGGACTTTGGTCTGCTTGCCCCCGCCACGATCGGTGACCGCGTGTGGTACGACGAGGATGGTAACGGTGCGGATAACGGCGAGCCCGGTGCGCCGAACGTGACCGTGATCCTCAAGGACGCCAACGGCGTGGAGCTGGCTCGCACCACCACCGATTCTGATGGTCGTTACCGTTTCACTGGCCTGATCCCCGGTACCTACACGGTCGATATTGAGGTTCCCGCCGGCTATAACGCTGCGACGACCTCGATGACGGTGACGGTGGGTGAAGGTGAGGAGCTACTGACGGTGGACTTCCCGCTGACGCTGCCTCCGGCTCCGACTCCGACGCCGGACACCCCGGCCGTCACGGTTGCCAAGGTGCTGGCTCGTACCGGCTCGGACGCTTCTGTTCTGGGTGGTATGGCGGCCATGGCAGCTCTCGCTGGCATCGCGGCGCTGGCGACCAAGCGCCGCCGCGACCGCGAGGAGGCCTAACCCCACAGAGGGCGTACGCCCCAACCACACGGGGTAAGCCCGCCACAGTGGTGAGGGGGCGCGAGACCAGCACTGGTCCCGCGCCCCCTCCCGCATACCCACCCCGCCCTGACCCCACGACCCCGCCCCGGCCTCGTCAATGACAAAGGACCCCCAGAGCGTGTGGAACGCGCGGCGCGGGGCGCAGATGAGGGTGGGAACAACTAGGCTTGGAGGGTGACCACAGCTCTGTATCGCCGGTATCGCCCCGACACCTTTGATCAGGTGATCGGCCAGGAACACGTGACGGAGCCGCTCAAGGCGGCGCTGCGCGCGAATCGCGTGACGCACGCGTACCTGTTCTCCGGGCCGCGCGGATGCGGCAAGACCACCTCGGCGCGCATCCTCGCGCGCTGCCTGAACTGCGCGCAGGGCCCCACGGACACCCCGTGCGGTCAGTGCGAATCATGCCGCGAGCTGGCCACCGGCGGTCCAGGCTCGCTCGACGTCGTCGAGATTGACGCGGCCTCGCACGGCGGCGTCGACGACGCCCGCGACCTGCGCGAGCGCGCCACCTTTGCGCCGGTGCGCGACCGCTACAAGATCTTCATCATCGACGAGGCCCATATGGTCACGAACCAGGGCTTCAATGCGCTGCTCAAGCTCGTCGAGGAGCCGCCCGAGCACGTCAAGTTCGTCTTTGCGACGACGGAACCCGAGCGCGTCATCGGCACGATCCGTTCGCGTACCCACCACTACCCGTTCCGCCTGGTGCCGCCGGACGTCCTCGGCCCCTATCTGACGGGTCTGTGCGCCGAGGAGCACATCGGAGTGGGCGAGGGCGTCCTGACTCTCGTGATGCGCGCGGGCGGCGGCTCGGTGCGCGACACCCTGTCGGTGCTCGACCAGCTGATGGCCGGTGCGATCGACGGCCAGGTCACCTACCAGACGGCCGTCGCGTTGCTCGGCTACACCGACTCCGCCCTGCTGGACGAATCCGTCGACGCCCTCGCGGGTGGCGACGGCGCCGCGGCCTTCCGCGTCGTCGAGCGCATGGTCGAGTCCGGCCACGACCCGCGCCGCTTCGTCGAGGACCTCCTGCAACGTTTGCGCGACCTCCTCATCATCGCGGTCGCCGGTGATGGCGCGCGCGATGTCTTGGCGGACACCCCGCACGACCAGTTCGAGCGCATGCAGCGCCAGGCGCAGAACTGGGGGCCGCACGGACTGTCCCGCGCCGCCGACCTGACTGACGAGGCCCTGCGAGCCATGACGGGCGCGACCTCGCCCCGCCTACAGCTCGAGCTGCTCGTTGGGCGCATCCTCGTGCCCGCCCCGGCCGCAGCGCCCGCCCAGGCCCCGGTTCAGGGCACGGTCGGAATGACCGGTGGGGGAGCGCCGCGCGAGGCATCCGTGCCATCGTCATCCGAGGCGTCCTCGGGCCGTTTCGGCGCCCGCGAGGCTCGCGAGGCCCTGGCCCGCAAGAAGCAGGAGCGCGCCGAGGCCTCGGCCCCCGCTCCTCAGGCGCCCGCATCGTCTGCCGCGCCTGCCCCCCAGGGCGTGCCCGCGTGGGGGAGTGGCCCCGACTGGTCCGCTCAGAAGCCCGCGGCCCCGGAGTCGAACTCTGCTCCCGCGCAGGATGCGCGACAGGAGGCCCCGCTCCGCGAGGCCGTCCACGAAAGCGCGCCCGCCCGCGAGGCTGCGCCCGCGCAGGCCGAGCCACGCCCTGCCGCTGCTGCGCAGCAGAGCCACGAATCCGACGCGCAGCAGCGCTCGGACGCACCCGCCCGCGCAGAGGCCCCGGCCTCCGGCCGCGACGCCGACATGCTGCGTGGCCGCTGGAATGAGGTCGTCGAGCGCCTGTCCTCCATCAGCCGCGTCACGTGGTCGATGGTCGGCGGCAACGCTCAGCTCGGTGCCGTTGACGGCTCCCAGGTGGTGCTCCTCTTCCCCGTCGAGGCCATGGTCAACGCCTTCTCGCGCGGCCCTCGCGCGGCCGACGTCGAAAAGGCCATCAACGAGGTCACCGGCCTGACCGTGAGCGTGTCCGCGCAGGTCGGGCAGGCATCGGGCGGCTCGGCGACGACCGGCCCGTCGGCGCAGGCGTCGCACCCCGGCCCTGCCGCGCAGCCGTCCCAGCCCGGCGGCTGGGTCTCGGAGCCGCCCCCTTTTGATGAGGCCGCCGCGCAGGCGGCACCCCAGGGCGACCCTGAGCCGGCTGACACCGGTTGGCCGGAGCCCGTACGCGCACCGGAACCCGTCGATGCCGGATGGCCCGAGCCCGCGCACGCCCCCGAACCCGCTCCCGAGCCGGAGCCGGTGGAATCCGGGTGGCCTGCGCCCGCGACGGTGACGCCGATCCGACGTGAAGAACCCATCGCGCCGACAGTCCCGCCGGTTGCCCAGGGCGAGGACCCGCAGCCCACCGAGCGTCCCGCGCTGCCCGAGCGAGCCGCCCGCGCCCTCGCGGCCGCCCCCGACGTGACTGAGCAGGCCTCGTCCCCGAACCGCGACGCGGCCCCGCGCAAGCGTTCCTTCACGGTCTTCCGCTACCCGGGCGACCCGGAGCCCGCCGACCAGCAGGCGGAGGAAGCTACGCGGCCCGAGCCGGCCTCGTCCCCCGTCTTCGACGACGCTCCCATCGAGCCCGCCGCGCACACCCCGTCGACCCCGACCGGCTGGGGCGACCCGGTCGTCATCTCCGGTGGTGCGTCCGTGAACTTCGACGACGGCGCCGACTCGTGGACCCCGCCCGAGTCCTCGGCCCCCGCCGACGTGACCCCGATTAGTGCGGCCCCGAGCGCGTCCACGCAGGCCCCCGCCTGGCTGGCCGCGGCCCCAGAGCCGGCGCAGGATCCTGCGCCCGGATTCGGCGCCCCGGAACCCCAGCGCGATGCCACAGGCGCGTCCGACGGCCCGCTGACCGGGCGAGCCGCCGCAGAGGCAGCCCTGCGCGAGAGGGCCCAGCGCGAGGCTGCCATCGTCTCGACCCGCACCCACGCGGCCGATGATGATAGCGCCAGCATCGACGACGAAAACATCGAAAACTCGCAGACGATCGGCCTGGCAGCGGTCCTGGAGATCCTCGGCGGACGCGTCATCGAAGAGAAGATGACCGAGGGAGGATACTGACATGTATGACGGCGCCCTGGCCGACCTCATCGACCAGTTCGGGCAGCTGCCGGGCATCGGCCCGAAGTCCGCGCAGCGCATGGCCATGCACGTCCTGGATGCGGAGCCCGAGGACGTCGCGCGCCTCGTCGACGCGATCAACGCTGTGCGCGGGCGCGTGCGCCACTGCGACATCTGCGGCAACCTCACGGAAGAGGACGAGTGCTCCATCTGCCGCGACGTGCGCCGCGACCCCAGCGCGATCTGCGTCGTCCAGGAGCCCAAGGACATCCAGGCGATCGAGGGTGCGCGTGTCTTCCGCGGCCGCTACCACGTCCTCGGCGGCGTCATCGACCCGATCCACGGGGTGGGGCCCGACCAGCTGAATATCGCCTCGCTGATGAGCCGCCTCGCGGATGGCACGGTCACCGAGGTCATCCTGGCGACCAACCCGAACGTCGAAGGCGAGGCGACGGCCGCCTACCTGGCGCGTATGCTCTCCACGATGGGGGTCGAAACCTCGCGCCTGGCGATGGGGCTGCCCATGGGCGGGGACCTGGAGTATGCGGACTCGGTGACGCTGGGCCGCGCGCTCGAGGGGCGTCGCCGCCTGTAGGCACCCGCGACCTGCGGCGTTTGTCGCGCTGCGGGCCGCGCGTCCCCCTGTTGGTGACGCACGTGTGACACAATCGTAGGGTCCATGCTGTGACAGACGAGGAGTCCATGATGGCGACGCAGGCGAGCTCAGACGCGCCCCGAGTGCTGGTTGTTGACGACGAGGCGATGCTGGCGGATCTGCTCTCGCAGGCCCTGCGCCACGAGGGCTGGGAGACGGCCACGGCGAAGGACGGGCTGGATGCGCTGGCGAAGGCGACGAGCTTCCACCCGGACGTCGTGATCCTCGACGTGCAGATGCCGCGCATGGATGGCCTGGAGACGCTGGAGCGCCTGCGCGCTCGTGACCCGGAGCTGCCGGTCCTCTTCCTCACCGCGCGCGATGCTGTCGCGGATCGTGTGCAGGGCTTGCGTGCGGGCGCGGACGACTACGTGACGAAGCCCTTCGACCTGGACGAGGTGGCGGCCCGTGTCGAGGGCCTGCTGCGTCGCGCTGGGCGCACCCAGCAGGCGGTGTCGACGGTGCTGCAGGTTGCCGATCTGACTCTCGATGTGGATTCTCACGATGTGCGTCGTGGCGGGGAAGAAATCACGTTAACGAACACTGAGTTCGAATTGCTCCGGTATCTCATGGAAAACGTTGGAATTGTGCTGTCGAAGCAGAAGATTCTAGACGCCGTGTGGAGCTACGATTTCGGTGGCCAGGTCAACGTCGTCGAGCTGTACATCTCCTACCTGCGCAAGAAGATTGACGCGGATCGCCCGGCCCTCATTCGTACGGTGCGCGGCGCTGGATACATCATGCGGGAGCCGCAGTGACGCGCCGCCGATCGCTTGCCGGGCGCCTGTCGCGCGCGCTGGCCGCGTGCGTCGCGCTGGCGCTCATCGTCATGGTTGCCGCGTCCACCCTGGTCATGCGTTCCTGGATGCTGGGCAACATGGACTCCGAGCTGCACCGCCTCTCCCAGCGCGCGGGCGAACACCTGGATGTCGAGGACGCGCCGGGCGATGAGGTGGATGCGGACGACGACTCCGACGGGGGCGCCCGCGCGGTCCAGCAGTCGGGCGGGCGTGTGCCTCCTCCCGGTGGACCTGTTGTCCCCGGCGGGCCCAAGGGGCCGGGGTTTGGTGGTTCCGGCATCGCCGAGGGCACCCTTCAGTACGTGAGCGAGGATGGGCAGGTGGCCGGTGCGGTTGTCTCCAACTTCTCGGTGACCTACCTGAATGAGCCCGCGTTGGAGATCCTGGCGCATGTGCCCACCGATGGTGCGCCGCACACCGTGCACCTCAAAGAGTTGGGCACGTTCCGAGTGACTTCCCAGGTCGTCGATGACAAGACCGTTCTCGTCGGCGTGCAGATGGACAGCGTCGATGACGTGGTCATGATGCTCGTCGCGGTCGAGGTCGGCCTGTCCCTCGTCGTCGCGATTGCTGCCGGGTTCGCCGGCCGTGCGTGGGTGCGCCGCGAGCTGCGTCCCCTCGGTGTCGTGCGCGCGGCAGCAGCGGACATCGCGAGCCGCGACCTGGCCGACGACGCCGAGGAGCTGACCCGCGTCGGCGAGGAGGCAACCTCCGGTCCCGTCGAGGTCGCGGACGTTGCGGGCGCCCTGAACTCGATGATCGACGCGGTCGAAGACGGCATGGAGCGCCGCGCGCGCAGCGAGGCGAAGCTGCGCCAGTTCGTCGCCGACGCCTCGCACGAACTGCGCACGCCGCTGGCCTCCGTGCAGGGCTACGCGCAGCTCGCGCGTCGCGACATCGACGAGGCCTCCCGGACCCAGGCGCTTGAGCGCATCTCCTCGGAGGGGGCGCGGATGGCGTCCCTCGTGGAGGAGATGCTGACCCTGGCGCGGCTGGACGGCGACCGCGCTCTCAAACGCGACAATATCGACGTTATCCCGCTGATACTGGACGCTCTGTCAGACGCCCACGTGGTCGCTCCCGACCATGCGTGGGAACTCGGCGAGGCCGCGGACGTACCCGTCCTTGGCGACGAGGCGGCCCTGCGCCAGATCCTCACCAATCTCCTCGCGAACGCCCGCGTGCACACGCCCGCCGGTACCCGCGTGACCGTCTCCCTGACCCGCGCCACCCAGGAGGCGGAATCCGACAAGGGCGCTCCGGCCTCGTCCATGGTGACCCTGCGCGTCGCGGACGATGGCCCCGGCATCCCGGCAGAGATTCGCGACCGCGTCTTCGATCGCTTTGTGCGTGGGGACTCCTCGCGCACGCGCGACGGCCGCGGCTCCTCGGGCCTGGGAATGTCGATCGTCGAATCGCTCGCCCGCGCGATGGGTGGGTCCGTGCGGCTGGGCGACTCCGAAAAGGGGACCGTCATCGACGTGACATTGCCCGCCGCCTGAGCGCGCCGGCGTGGATGACTCGTTCATGCCCTGATCAGGATCGTTGCAATTCCGGGCATTATGGGCTCGTGTGTCCTGGGTCGCCCCGGCGCGTCCCATGTCACCAGCGCCCACATGCCGGTCGTACCCGGCGCGATGCCGGGCGGGCCGTAGGATTGAAGTGGTGGCGTGCGCCACCCGAAGGCGTGCGAATCGGCACGTACCGATAGAAATGAGGCTCTAGTGGCACTGATCGTGCAAAAGTACGGCGGTTCTTCCGTCGCCGACACCGAAGCCATGAAGCGCGTCGCCCAGCGCATCGTGGACACGCACAACGCGGGACACCGCGTCGTTGTCGTCGTATCGGCGATGGGTGACACGACCGACGACCTGCTCGACGCGGCCGCAGCCCTCACAGACACCCCGCCCGACCGCGAAATGGACATCCTCCTGTCGGCCGGCGAGCGCATCTCGATGGCCCTCCTCGCGATGGCCGTCAATGAACTCGGCGTCGAAGCCCGCGCCTACACCGGCGCGCAGGCCGGCATCCAGACCGACAGCCGCTTCGGAGCCGCCCAGATCGTCGGCATGGTCCCCGAGCGCGTCGCCCGCGCCATCAAGGACGGCCAGGTCGCCATCGTCGCCGGCTTCCAGGGCATCTCCAAGGACGACGACGTGACGACGCTGGGCCGCGGAGGCTCCGACACGACCGCCGTCGCCCTCGCCGCAGCCCTCCACGCCGACGTGTGCGAAATCTACACGGACGTCGACGGCCTCTTCTCCGCTGACCCGCGCATCGTCCCCAAGGCCCACCGCCTGCGCACCCTCACCCAGGAAGAAACCCTGGAAATGGCCGCGCACGGCGCCAAGATCCTCCACCTGCGCGCCGTCGAATTCGCGCGCCGCTACGGGGTCCCCCTGCACGTGCGCTCCTCGTTCTCCGAAAAGAACGGCACCTGGATCTCCGACTCCCCCGCAAACCCTGAACTCAAGGGCCTCGTGCCCGACGCAGCCCTGAAGTCTCCCGAGGAAAACGCCATGGAAAAGCCCGTCATCTCCGGTATCGCTCACGACCGCTCCCAGGACAAGATCACCGTCACCGACGTGCCGAACAGCCCCGGCGTCGCCGCCCGCGTCTTCGCCGTCGTCGCCGAGGTCGGCGCCAACATCGACATGATCGTCCAGAACCTGCCGATCTCCGACCCCACCAAGGCCAACATCACCTTCACCCTGCCCGAAGGCGATGCACAGAAGGCCCTCGACGCCCTTGAGGCCCACCGCGACGAGATCGGCTTCAACGAGCTGCGCTACAACCCCAACATCGGCAAGCTCAGCCTCGTCGGCGTCGGCATGCGCACCAACCCGGGCGTCTCCGCGCGCCTCTTCAGCGCCCTGTCCGACGCGGGCATCAACATTGACCTGATTTCCACCTCCGAGATCCGCATCTCCGTTGTCACCCGCCTCGACGACCTCGACCGCGCCGTCCAGGCCGTCCACACCGCATTCGGCCTCGATGCCTCCGAAACCGAGGCCGTCGTCTACGGCGGCACCGGCCGCTGACCGTTCATCGACGAGGCCCGGGCCGGTTCCGCCTATCCGCGCGGTTCCGGCGCTCCCGGAGCTTCCGAGAGTGTGCCCCGGCCTCGTCCCCATAGATTTCACCCAGCGTTCGCCCCGTCGTATGGGCGCGCGCACCAACACAAGGAGAACACCATGAGTGGATTCAACGTTGCCGTCGTCGGCGCCACCGGCCAGGTCGGCCGAGTCATGCGCACCCTGCTGGAGGAGCGCAACTTCCCGGTCGAGACGATCCGTTTCTTCTCGTCCGCGCGCTCGGCGGGCACCACCCTGCCTTGGAAGGGGCAGGACATCGTCGTCGAGGACGTGGCGACGGCCGACTACTCCGGCATCGACATTGCCGTGTTCTCCGCGGGCGCCACCGCCTCGCGCGAGTACGCCCCCAAGTTCGCGGCCGCCGGCGCGGTCGTCGTCGACAACTCCTCCGCGTGGCGCAAGGACCCCGAGGTCCCGCTCGTCGTGTCCGAGGTCAACCCCGACGACGTCGACAACCGCCCCAAGGGCATCATCGCGAACCCCAACTGCACCACCATGGCCGCGATGCCCGTCCTCAAGCCCCTCGTCGAGGCCGCCGGTGGCATCAAGCGCCTCTTCGTGTCCTCCTACCAGGCCGTCTCTGGCTCGGGCCGCGCTGGCGTCGCCGAGCTGACCAGCCAGATCGAGGCCGGCGTCAAGCAGGACCTCGCGGGCCTGGCCCTCGACGGCCGCGCCGTCACCCTGCCCGAGCCCGGCGTGTACGTCGCGCCCATCGCCTTCGACGTCGTGCCGCTCGCCGGCTCCATCGTCGACGACGGCTCCGAGGAAACCGACGAGGAGCAGAAGCTGCGCAACGAGTCGCGCCGCATCCTGCACACCCCGGACCTCGCCGTGTCCGGCACCTGCGTGCGCGTCCCTGTCTACACAGGCCATACCCTCACCATCCACGCCGAGTTCGCCGGCGACATCACGCCCGACCAGGCGCGTGCCCTGCTGGCCGAGGCCCCCGGCGTGCGCGTCGTTGACGTCCCGACCCCGCTCGAGGCCGCCGGCCGCGACGAGGTCCTCGTCGGCCGTATCCGTCACGACCAGGCCGTCGAGGGCAACCGTGGCCTCGTCCTGGTCGTCTCCGGCGACAACCTGCGCAAGGGCGCTGCCCTGAACGCAGTCCAGGTCGCCGAGGTTGTGGCGCAGCGACTGCGCTGAGTGCTCCACTGACTGCGTGAACGCGCGGCGGCCCGGTGGGCTGCCGCGCGTTTGCGTTGTGTTGTTGCTTGTGGCTCCACGGGGGTTCCGGGCGCCGGAGGGCCCGGCCGCTGTGTGTGCCGGTGGGCGGCGGCCCGCCCGCGAGCCGTCCGCGCTGCGAGCTTCGCTCGGCGCGTCGTCTCGAAGCCCGGCCAGGCCCCG
>JAHACW010000060.1 GCA_018375675.1 Actinomyces sp.
AGGTAGCCGTTGTCCATCAGGTACTGCATAGCCTTCTGAACTGCCTCAGCAAGCTGCGCGTCATCCTTCGCGACCGCCACGCCCTGAGGGGCTGACTCAAACGTATCGCCAAGCTGCTCAATCTTGCCGGCAGACTGCGAGCTCGTGTAGCCAATGATTGTCGAGTCCGCGAGGGTTGCGTCGTACTGGCCGCCGATCAGCTTGGTGGCAATGTCCGTCTGGAGCTCGTGAGGCATAACGGTGATCTTGTCCTTGCCGTCGGCAACACACTTGTCGGAGAGCGTGGCTGCGTATTCTTCCTGAGCCGTGCCTGTCTGAACCGCAATGGTCGCGCCGCACGGGTTAGAGGGATCAAAATTCTTTGGATTGCCAGCAGCGACGCCCCATGCGGATCCGACGTTCAGGTAAGACACCATGTTGACTTGCTGCTCACGCTCGGAGGTAATCGTGAACGATGAGATGCCCACGTCGAACTTTGTGCCGAGAGCGGGGATGATCGTGGGGAATTCGGAGTGCTTCGTTTCTCCAGCATTGAGACCCATGACCTTGGCGAGCGCCTTGTTAATGTCAATGTCATAGCCAATGGGAGTCTGCCCATCAGCATCCATGTATTCGGCCGGTGCGTATCCGGTAGAGGCTCCGTTACGCAGGGTGCCCCGCTTCTTAATGTCGTCGGGAACGAGCGCTGCAATCTCATCGACGGTCGGGATGGATGAGACGTCGTAGTGTGAGGTCGTTGATGTGGTTGCCCCCGTCGTCGCGCCTGCTGTACTCGTACTCGTACTCGTCGTGGGGTCTGCGCATGCGGCCATTGCGGTCGCGATACTGGCTAGAGTGAGTGTGGCGAGAATCTTCTTTGCGTGCATGATTATGTTCCTCAGTATCCGTGTTTCAAGCGAGCTTGTGTAATAGATATGCAAACACATGCATACTATGCGCGTCGAATGAGTCTCGTATCGTGGATACGCAAGTGGGCAAGCACATCGTGCTTGCCCACTTGAGAGGTTCAGTTGCCGCGAAGTGCGCGGCGTGACGGCTTGGCGCGGAGAGGATCGATGCCCTTCGGAATGGGGGGCTCGCCCGATCGGAGAGCGTTGATGCGCGCAGAGACCTGGGGAACTTCCTCGGGGGTCAGCACGTTCTTCAACTTGCGCAGCTCGCGCTGCAGATCCTTCAGGGCGATCTGTCCGTCGTCGTGACCCACCTGGATCTGATGAACGGGAACGTTGCGCATGACCTTGGTGACGCGCTTGGTCTCGGCCTGGAGGAGGGGGCGGACGCGGGATGCGGGGCCTTCGGAGATGAGAACGACGCCTGCGCGCCCAACAATGCGCCACACGAGGTCCTGCTCGCGGGTGTATGCGACGGGCTGCTCGGGAATCACCCAGCCTCGCTGAATCTGGGAGAGTGCAACCTTCACGGCACCCGCCGTATCCTCAACCTGCGAGTACAGTGCGCGGCGCGTCAGAATGCTCAGCAGCGCAAGGGCTGCGGTGAACGAGCCCATGATGCCGACGACAAGCCAGCCAATGAACGACATGTTGGTCAGCCAGGCCACCAACATGAAGACGGCGATCACCGCGGCGGCTGTTCCGAGAAGCATCCACGGAAGTGCCGGGTAGGTGCGTTTGGTCAGTCGGTACGCGTCGAGGACATTCTGGTAGAAGCGCCTCTTGCCGGGGGGATTCGATTCACTCATAGCCTCATTATTGTACGTGCAATTGATGATCGAAAGTCCACCCGTCCGATCAGGCACTTTGTGAAATGAGTTGCATCACATTGGTTGGCTTTGGACAATGGCGGTATGAACATTGGCGGTTACGACGTTGGCCAAATCTTCCATATCGGGGCGACCGGTCCCGTCTGGCGTACGCGCACTGAGGCGGGTGAGGCGCTATTGTCGCTACGCGCTGCCGGAGATGGAGAGCGGTGCCTCAAGCGATGGAAGGCATGGGCCTCGATCACGTCGCGACATGTTGTTACCCTGCGTGATGTTGCACGATCAGAAGACGGCCGTTGGGCAATCGTCTACGACTACGTGGCTGGGCGTCCACTCGACGCTGAAATTGGCTCGCCCGACTTGCGTCCCATCGCGACACGTCGACAGATCATCGAAGGAATAGCCGCGGGACTCAGTGCTCTGCACAGCGCTGGAATCGTCCATGGGGATTTGACTCCTTCCAACATCATCGTGACACCATCCGGGCGTGCTGTCATCATCGATCTGATCGACGAGATGGGAGAGTACGACGGAACCCCCGGGTGGAGCCAAGGGCTCCGTGGGCAGGGGGCTGATCGCGCCTGCCTGCGTCAGCTCGCGCACCTTCTGCACATGGACGAGGCACTGGCTGAGCTCGGCTTCTCAGAGTCTAACGACTGTCTTGCAGACGCGACGCCCCTCGTTGATGATCCCGTCGAGCACCCTATTTCGCGTGAGCCCGTGGATCCCGAGCGCGTCATCGCTGACTTGCGTGCTGCGGCGCTGCGCGAGGATACCCTCCGAGATAGGCGGTCCGAGCGCGTCGCTGCGTCGAGACCGCAGAATACGCGTGGCGGGAGACAGAAAGCGCAGCGCGGTCGCCGCCGAGCGCTTGGCGTCCTCGCAATGGGGCTGATGGCGATCATCGCAGGTGTATCCATTATGGCCTACGGGTTGCTGCGCAGCGGTGTAAGCGGTGGCCAATCGGAAGTATCTGTCCACAGCGATCCCTCACAATCGCGCGAGCAGTCGACCGGAAGCGCGTGCGATGTTTCCGCCCTCTCGGAAACGATTAACCGTGCGATCCGTACGCGTGACGAAGCCGTGGTCGCCGGTGACCCGACGTCTCTCGAGAGCGTTCTCGGTGGTGAACTGCTCGATCAAGACAAGAGACGCATCGCAACGATGCAAAGCGACGGAGTGCGCGTCGCACAGTTGTCCTCTCAGATCGATGATATCTCCGTGTTGGCGTGTGAGCCGGGAGCCATTGATGTCGGTGCAACGTTGACGATTCTCGCTTCGGAAACATGTCGAGCGGGAACTTGTGAAAAGCGCTCGGAGCCGCAAGTGACCGGCCTTCGCGTGCGCGTCGATCCCGTGTCGGGAAAGGTTGTGAAGGCGGAGCCCGCTGATCAGCAAAGTGGTGCGGCCGCGCAATAACGCGCGACAACTTCACAGGTGTTCAGGCAATAGCGATGGGGTGGGCCTCGTACGAGGCCCACCCCATCAGCGTTCGGTGAGGATCAGAGTCCGAGGTCGGCCTCGAACGCGCCTTCCTCCAGACGCTTCTTCACATCCATGAGGAAGCGCGAAGCGTCAGCACCGTCGACCAGGCGGTGGTCGTAGGACAGCGACAGGTACACCATCGAGCGAATCGCGATGACGTCGGCACCGTCGGCACCCTTCATCACGACGGGACGCTTCACGATCGTGCCAACGCCCATGATCGCGGTCTCCGGCATGTTGAGGACCGGCGTATCGAAGAGCGCTCCGCCCGAACCGGTGTTGGTCACCGTGAACGTCGAGCCGGACAGCTCGTCGGGACCAATCTTCGAGTCGCGAGTACGAGCAGCCAGATCGTTGATCGAAGCGGCGATGCCCGCAATGTCCTTGTCTCCGGCGTTCTTCATCACCGGGACCAGCAGGCCGCGCGGCGTGTCAACGGCGATGCCCACGTGCTCGTAGTCGAAGTACGTGACCTCCTTGTCGTTGATCGTCGCGTTGATCTTCGGATGGTAGGCGAGGGCCTCGGTCGCAGCCTTCACGAAGAAGGGCAGGAACGTCAGCTTGGTGCCCTGCTTGGCAAGGAAAGCGTCCTTCGAACGCGCGCGCAGAGCGGCAACCTTCGTGACGTCGACCTCGATAACCGTGGTCAGCTGAGCCGCGGTCTGCAGAGACTCGACCATACGGCGGGCGATCGTCTGACGCAGTCGCGACATCTTTTCGGTCGTACCACGCAGCGGCGAAGGCTCGCGAACAGCGGTGGCCGGTGCGGCGGGAGCAGCAGGGGCGGCCGGTGCGGCGGGAGCGGCAACGGCAGCGCGGGCGGCAGCGGCGGCAGCCTCAATGTCCTCGCGGCGAACGCGGCCGCCGACACCCGTGCCCGATACGGACGCCAGATCGACGCCGAGCTCGCGGGCGAGCTTACGAACGATCGGGGTGACATACGCGGAGCCGGTGACGGCAACGGGGGTTTCAACGACAGGAGCGGCGGAAGCCGTCTGTGCCAGCGTCGAGGCATTCGGGAAGGGATCAACCGGAGCGGCCGGTGCGGCGGGAGCAGCAGGCGCCACCGGAGCGGCCGGTGCGGCGGGAGCAGCAGGCGCCACGGGTGCAGCCGGAGCGGCGGGGGCAGCTGCCTCGGCGGCGGGAGCAGCAGAGGGAGCCGACGAAGAAATGATCGCGACGACGGTGCCGACCTCGACAGTCTCGTCCTCGGGAACGCGGATTTCTGCCAGGAACCCGGCGACGGGGGAGGGGACCTCGGAGTCGACCTTGTCCGTGGACACCTCGAGCAGCGGCTCGTCGGCGTCAACGGCGTCGCCCACGGCCTTCAGCCACGTGGTGACGGTGCCCTCGGTGACGGACTCGCCCAGAGCGGGCATGCGCACCTCGGTGCCCTGCGCGGGAGTGGCGGCAGGAGCAGGCGCGGCGGCCGGTGCAGCCGGAGCCGCCGCGGGGGCAGCAGCCTCAACGGGGGCGGCCGCGGGTGCGGCAGCAGGGGCTGCCGAAGCCTCAGACGCATCGCCAATGCGAGCGATCTCGGTGCCGACCTCGACGGTCTCATCCTCGGGGACCAGGATTTCCAGCAGGACGCCGGCCACGGGGGAGGGGACCTCGGAGTCGACCTTGTCCGTGGACACCTCAACGATGGGCTCGTCGAGCTCGACGGTGTCGCCGACCTGCTTGAGCCACGTGGTGACGGTGCCCTCGGTGACGGACTCGCCCAGAGCGGGCATGGTCACTGAAGTTGCCATGTGTGTTCTCCTATTAAAAGATTTCGGTCAGTTGTGGACGTGGAGCGGCTTGCCTGCCAGCGCCATAGCCGCTTCGCCAAGCGACTCGTTCTGGCTGGGGTGCGCGTGGATCAGGGAAGCGACGTCCGAGGGGTACGCCTCCCAGTTCACCATGAGCTCGCCCTCACCAATCTGTTCGCCGATGCGCGCGCCGATGCCGTGGAAGCCCACGATCGGACCGCCCTCAACCGAGACCAGCTTGATGATGCCCGATGTGGCCAGGATAGACGACTTTCCGTTGCCGGCGAGGTTGTACTCGACGGTACGCACCTGGTCTCCAAACTTTTCACGCGCCTGCTTCTCGGTCATACCGACGGAGGCGATCTCCGGCTCGCAGAACGTCACGCGCGGGATATTGATGTCAGCCTGCATGGTCGGGTTCAGGCCGGCGATCTCTTCGGCGACGAAGATGCCCTGCATGAAGCCGCGGTGTGCGAGCTGAAGGCCGGGGACGATATCGCCGACCGCGTAGATGTTGCCGACGCCGGTGTGCAGGCGGTCGTTGGTGATGACGAAGCCGCGATCCAGCGTGATGCCGGCCTGCTCGTAGCCCAGACCCTCGGTCACGGGGCCGCGGCCAACCGCCACCAGGAGGACGTCGGCGTCGAAAGCCTTGCCGTCTTCGGTCGCGACGCGCACGCCCTGTTCGTTCTGGGTGGCCGATGCGAAGCGGGTGTTCGTGTGGAACTTGATGCCGCGCTTGCGGTAGGCGCGCTCGAGCTGCTTGGAAATGGCCTCGTCCTCGTTGTTGGCGAGGTGGGGCAGCGCTTCAATGATCGTGACCTCGGCGCCGAAGCTGCGCCACACGGAGGCAAACTCCAGACCGATGACGCCGCCGCCAAGAATCACGGCGGAGGAGGGAACCCAATCCATCTGAAGGGCCTGGTCGGAGGAGATCACGCGGCCGCCGATCTCGAGGCCGGGGATCGAACGGGAGTAGGAGCCGGTCGCCAGAACAATGTTGCGGCCGGTAATACGCTGGCCGTTGACCTCGATCGTGTTCGCGTCGGCGAGGCGGCCCCAGCCGGAGATGACCTCGACGTTGCGCGACTTGAGCAGGCCCTGCAGGCCCTTGTACAGACCGGAAATGACCGAGTCGCGGTACTTGCCCACCTGAGCCATGTCGATACCGTTGAAGGTGGAGGACACACCGAACTTGGAGGACTCGCGCACCGCCTCGGCCGTCTCTGCGGCATGCAGGTATGCCTTCGTGGGGATGCAGCCGCGGTGCAGGCAGGTGCCGCCCACCTTATCGCCGTCGATGAGGGCGACCTTCATGCCGAGCTGCGCAGCGCGCAGGGCGGTCGCGTAGCCGCCGGAACCCGCACCCAGAATGACGATGTCGTAGGTCGATTCGCTCAAGGTTTAAAACTCCTCGCTGATGAGCCGAAGCTCAGATGGTTGTTTTCATGGCGGGCCTCACGGTCCTTATAGGCCCATTGTCCCACGTTTGTGCAACGCTGTCCTGAAGCTCGGTGTTCCATCGCGGTGCTTCAGGCCACACGGCATAGTTGCTCGCGGCACTCATCGCTCATGCGATGCGCCGCGACAATGCTGTCGGTAGGATCAGACCTGTGCACGGACATGACATGACGAACGAGGCCGTCGGTGCGCGCGATCAGCGCCCGCCGTCGCTTGGACTTGGCCGCATCATCATTGCTCTCTTTTGGCTCCTCGGAGCCTGGATTCTTGTGACTGCTATCCTCGATCTTTTTCATGCGCAGGGGCAGCCCTGGGGTCCGCGCATCGTTGCTCTCCTCGCGGGCATTGACTATCTCGTCGCGGCCACTGCGCTCACCCATAACGGGCGACGGATGCGCCTGGTTGGCTGGGTGACGATCTCTCTATCGATCGCTATTCCGATTATTTTGTGGGTTGCATCGCTCGGCTTGGATGAGCTGAATTCCGCGCGCTCAGCGTGGACTGGCTTCGGCGTCGATTTCTACTTCCTCCCCTTTATCGTGTCGATCATCGGCTTGATCTGGATGTGGCGCTCGAATCCGCGCAGGATCGTCTCACTCGCAGAGCAGGTCGAACGTCCGTCCGCCCCGTGGAGGGCGCACTGACCCACTGCGCGATCCAGCGGTGAATCCAGTAAGCGAGGCCCGGCGGAGTAATCCGACCCGGGCCTCGTTCGTCATCTTTCCGTCGTGGGGTTAGACGCCGTTCGGGAAACCCAGCTGTCGCCAGGCCTCGTACAGGACGATCGATGCGGAGTTGGCCAAGTTGAGTGAACGCACCCCATCAACCATCTGAATGCGCACGCGATCCTCCACGCGCGGATGATGCATCGCGTCCTCGGACAGGCCGACCGACTCGCGCCCAAAGAGGAGGCCATCTCCATCGGCATAGGAGATGTCGGAGTACATGGTGGTCGCGTGACCCGTGAGCGCCCAGACGCGTCCTGGAACCTCAGTGAGTGCCTCGTCGAGGGAATCGTGCACCCTGACGTGCGCAAGGTCGTGGTAGTCCAAGCCCGCACGGCGAAGCTTCGCGTCATCCATGTCGAAGCCCAGCGGCTTGACCAGGTGCAGCATCGATCCGGTGCATGCGGACAAGCGAATAGCGGCTCCCGTATTGCCGGGGATTTCCGGCTCCCAAAAAATAATGTGCAGCATGGTTTTCAGGCCTGGTGGGTCACGGTCAGGGAGGCGCGTGCGATCGTGTGCTCGAGCGCCGCGAACGAGGCCATGGCTGGGGTTGCGTCGTCGTCGAGCCCCAGCGAATCCGTATCGAGGGCGTGCACCGTGAATACGTAGCGGTGGGGGCGGTCGCCGGCGGGGGGAGCGGCTCCGAAGTAGGAAGCCTCACCCGCATCGCCGCGCAGGTGGAACGCTGGGCCATCCAGCATGAGGTCGGATGCTCCAGCGCCCGCCTCCAGGTGGGTCATGGACGACGGGATGTCAAGAATTGCCCAGTGCCACCAGCCCGAGGGGATCGGGGCGTCCGGGTCAAAGCAGGTCAGCATGAAGCTCGCCGTGTCCTCTGGGAAACCGTGCCAGGTGAGGTCCGGGGAAAGGGATCCGGCCTCGGCGGTCGCCGACTCGGGCATAGGTGCGCCGTCGGTGAGAACGCTCGATGACAGTGTGAACGTGGGAACGTCCAGGCCTTCGTAGGGGCTGGGGGCAAGGGGGCGCTGGTCGATGTTCATGCGTGCTCCTTTCTCGGTGTTTCCATTGTGACCTATTCGCGCGCGATCGGCGTTCGGGACGCAGATGTGTGAGCGGGGTTCTACACTTCCAGTATCGAACACATGTTCTATTGTTGGGAGGGGGAGTTATGACCGATGCGCACGCGCGACTACTGGCGGCGCGCGACGTGTTGAACCGTGCCGAACAGGCTGTTGGCCTGCGAGCGCGCGACGATGTCGAGCGTGCGCAGGCGGGGATTTCTCCTGTCCTTCTGGGGCCGACGGGCAGGGCTGAACTCATCCGCTTGCTGATTGATGTGTGTCCCTCCGAGGGGTGGATCGGCGTGTGCGGAGTGGGGAATATCGGCTGGGAATGGGCCTCGCAGCAGGGGATGGACCTCGACCGTGTGCTGGTGCTAAACGCGGGGAAAGATCACCAGGTGGGGGACCTATGTTCCCTTCTGATAGAGGCCTGCGATGTTGTCTGCCTCGATGTTCCTGAACTATCCAGTGCACAACAGCGGGCCCTGGCGGCTCGGGCCCGCTCGATGGGACGCACCATTGTGACACTGCGCCCCTGGCCGGGGTTCTCTCGCACTGCGGCGCGTCAATGGATGCGGCTGGTGGTCTAGGTGCGTGACATGGTGGTGTGGGTACCCGATTGGCCCGTCCATTGCCTCGTGGTCGATCTGCCGCCGGGTGGCGCTGGGGCCGTCGTACATAGTGAACGCATCGAGGTTGCCAGCGGCGCTGCTCGGAGCGCCGGAGTCAGGAGCGGCATGAGCATACGAGAGGCGACGTATGTGTGTCCCGATCTCATCTGTTTGCCTCGCGACCCTGATCGCGAGGCGCGAGCATTTAGCGCCGTTGTCGATGCTTTCGATTCAGTAGCGGCCGGGGTGGAGTGCGTGCGCCCCGGGGTAGCCAGGTGTCGGGCGCATGGTCCCGCCCGTTGGCATGGGAATGAGGAGGCCGCGGCCTCGGCTCTGGTGTCGGCGATCGAGGAGGCCGTCGGCGTTGAATGTTTTGTTGGCATCGCCGATGGCCCGGTCGCATCCCTGGAGGCGGCGCGCGAGGGACGCATTGTTCCTGCCGGAGAAAACCAATTATTCCTGGGGCGCATCCCATTACATCGTGCCCTGTGGGCCGTTCCTGTCGCGATGACTGATAGAGCGGCTGACGCCATCGAGCTATTGACAGGCCTGGGCGTCCACACGTGCGCGGATTTTCTGGCATTGGGGCGAGGCCGTGTGTGCGAGCGCTTCGGCGACGTCGGTGAACAACTCTGGAATCTCGCCTCTGGAGGCGACAGCGCCATCACGCTGGCCGGGCGCATTCAACCAGACATCACGATGGAGTGCACCATTGATGTAGGTGGAGAATCCATCGATACGATGATGGTGCCCATTGGGCGCATTGCACGAGAGCTCTCTCAGAGGCTGGGGCGGGGCGGGCTCGTCTCGCAGACCCTGCGCATCGATGTGGAGGATGCCGGGGGCGGTCAGCGTACTCGCACGTGGAGTGGATGTGACGTGTGCGTATCCGACGACGTTGCGCTGCGCGTCCGGTGGACGCTCGCGGGGTGGACTTCGGGTATCGAAGGGCCCAGTGGCGCGGTGACCTGTATACGCGTGACCGCATGTGATCCGCGGGTGGGGCGCAGTGCGTTAGCACTGTGGGGGCGGTCAGACCGCGAGCGCGATGTCTCGCGCAGCGTCGTGCGCATCCAGGGGATGGCGGGGCCGGATTCTCTCCTGATTCCGCGGGTGCAGGGGGGATACGATCCGCGCAGCCGTGTTGTGATGACCAGATGGGGGAGCGCTCCTCTCCTTCGCACACATGAGGGAGCGTGGGAGGGACGCATCGCTCAGCCTCCGGCGACGCTTTTTGACGAGCCTGTGCGTGTGAGGATCGTTGGCGCATCTGGGGCCTTTGATGATGTGCGTGTGGACCACCGAGGGGCCTTGAGTGCCACACCCGCCTACCTCGTGAGCGAGCGTGATGTCTCGCAATCCGTGTCGGGGAGGGGGCGTCGCGCGGCTATCACGCGCGTGGAAGGGCCTTGGCCGGTGGGAGGTCGGTGGTGGGCGCAGGAGAGACCTCGCGCCTATATGAGGGCTCTGCTTGAGGACGGACGGGACCTTCTCCTCGTCTGGAAGGAAGGGGAGTGGGCGATCGAGGGACTGACCCAGTGAGCCGGTGCTGGGGATGGGTGGGTGCCGTAGACTGAAAGGATGGTATCTCTGTCGCACACGCTGGCCTCCCTGTCGGATGATGACATGATGGCCCTCGTTGGCCCGGCGGCTTGGGCGAACGGCTTGCGTTTAGCGCGCAGTGGCGCGGTGCGTGAATTCTCCTGGAGCGAGGATGGGGAGCAGGCCGAAGCACGCGTGAAGGAAGCTGGGCTGACCTATCGTGTGCGCGTCGCACAGGGCGCTGTGCGTCCCTCCCTCGCGTGTGCATGCCCGCTGCGCAGTGACTGTCCCCATACGGTCGCGACGCTCATCGTCGGACGCGAGGATGCCCGCGACAAGCAGCGCTCGGTGCCTGAGTGGAGCCGTGTCCTCGAGCAGATGCTGGGCTCCGACCGCGACCGCCTGGGCGAGCCGTTGGCCCTCGTCGTTGATGCGCATGATCCCGGGGTCGAGCCATCTCTCATCCCGTTGCGCCGAAGCTCCTCATCCGGGTGGACGACGAAGAGGGCTTCGTGGCTCGATCTGACGGCGACGCAGTGGGCGTCAGTGACGGATGGCTTAGATCCCACGCATGTCTCTCTCATGCGCGAGGGGTACCGACTGTCGCGTGAATCGCGTTCGTGGCACTCGCGCACGGAGGTGACGCTCAGTTCGCTGGGCGAGCATGCCTACGCGTGGCTGGCACGCCTGGTGCGGGCCGGGGTTGAACTCTACGCCTCGCCCGACGCCGGTGAGTTGGTGGTGCTCTCGCACACGACCTGGGACGCGGACATCGATGTGCGCTCAGGTTCCGACGGCCTTGACGTCAGAGTCGTCGCGCGTAACGGAGACGAGGTGCTCACGAGGCCGCGTATCGACCGCGACGCGAGTGTGCTGTTGCTGGATGGAGGGCGCGGAATCGCGCGCATTGAGGGGGTGGGAGCGCTCGACGGCTTTCCACTCGATCGAGGCCTGCACGTTCCTGCCGCAGATGTCGCGCAGTTTCGCGGCACGTGGCTGCCCGCCCTCCTCAGGCGTTTTTCGATGGCTTCCTCCGATGGCAGTTTTGACGCTCAGGCTCGCCCGGACGTGTCGCTCGTGGGCACGGTGCGACGCGACGGGGAATCTGTCGTTGTGCGCTGGTGGGCCGAGTATCGTCAGGGTGAGTCACGCTCGCGCACTCCCGTGGCCCACTGCGCGGAGGACGAGGCCGTGGCCGAGATCGTGGGTCGCGTCGAGTTGTGGGGACGTGGGTTGGACTCCGCCCTGTGGACCGCCCCTCCGACGACGGGGAGGCTGTCTCCGTGGCGTGTTCCCGCGTTTTTGGAGGCGGTTGTGGATTCCGAGGGCATCGATGGCCTCGTGTGGGATGTTGCGGAGGACGTGCGTGCCATCGACGTGCGAGAAGACGGCTTCGATGTCGATGTGAGCGTTGATCCAGCCCAGCGTGACTGGTTTGATCTCAACGTGCGCCTGCGCCTCGGACGCGTCACGATCAGCGTTCGCGAAGCGCTCGAAGCGATTGCAGGCGGGCAGGATTACATCGAGGTCGAGGGAACGTGGGTACGCCTCGACGGCGAACGTATTCGATCCTTGGCGACGTTGCTCGAAGAGGCGCGCACCCTGGCGGGGTGGGATGGCGAGGGGGTCAGGCTCACGCCGATGCAGGTCGGCGTCGTTGATCTATTCGCGAGCGCATCCGACCACGTGAGCATCAGTGACGCGTGGAGGACTCGGATTGCTCCGCTGCGCGACGGCTCCGCGGATAGAGGTGTGCCGCCGGTACCGTCGCTGAGTTCGATCCTGCGCCCGTATCAGCGGCGCGGGCACGCGTGGTTGACGGCTCGCCTGTCCGGCGGTATCGGTGGAATTCTGGCTGATGACATGGGCCTGGGTAAAACCGTTCAGATCCTGTCGGCCGTGGCAGCGCTGCGAGCGCATGCACCTGCTGGCGATCCCTCGCCCGTTCTCGTCGTGGCGCCGACCTCCGTCGTCGGCGTGTGGATAGACCAGGCGCGCACCTTCACACCGCACCTACGCGTGCGTGCGGTGACGGAAACGGCCACGCGCCGTGGAACAACGATCGGTGAGGAGGTTGCCGATGCGGATATCGTCGTCACCTCCTACACGCTTGCCCGCCTGGAGGCGGAGCAGTGGAACCAGGTGCACCTCGGCGGAGTTGTTATCGATGAAGCGCAAGCGGTGAAAAACCCTCGCACCGCAACCTACCGAGCGCTTCGCGATCTTGAGTCGCCCTGGAAGTTGGCGGTGTCGGGTACCCCCATCGAAAACTCGCTGGGAGACCTGTGGTCGTTGCTTTCCTTGACGTGCCCCGGCCTCCTGCCCCCGTGGGAGATATTCCAGCAGGAGGTGCGCAGGCCTATCGAAAATGGCGCGGATCCGGCGATGCTCGGGCGCCTGACGGCTTATGTTGCGCCCTTCGTACTGCGGCGCACGAAGGAGGAAGTCGCTCCGGATCTGCCCGATAAGATCGTCGACATTGTGCGCGTCGATTTAGGCAAGGAACACCGCCATATCTACGACCAGTACCTGGCCCGCGAGCGCGCGCGGATTCTCGACCTGCTGCGAGACGTGGATG